>JALSXE010000166.1:0-4502 GCA_027072755.1 Campylobacterales bacterium
TCCGTCTGAAACTGTCGTTGAGCTGTGCGATATCGCCCTCCTGCGTGACGACAAAACCGGTTGTATCGATATTCTGAAGCGCCTTTTGGGCATCTTCCGTGATGTGTGTTATCGGACGCTTGGCGCGGTAGCCGTTCGCATCGATACTGTAGAGCATCTTGTCGCGCTCTATTTTTGCCGGTGTCAGATGGTACTTCACTTTTGCGATCTGCTCCAGCGGTATCTCTCCGAATTGTGTATGCAGCGGCAGCATTCTTATCGTCTGGATATTTTTGGAGAATTTCCCTTTCAGATAGAGACGTACGAACTGCGTGTTCATGGAGACAAATCCCGCCCCGAGTGAAACAACCTCTCCCTTTATAGGCAGCTGCATCGCTATCTGGTAGGGGGTAAGGCCGTAGCTGAGTGCTTTGTTCGTATCTATGTCGACCGAAATTTCGGCAAAATCGTTATCCCAGCTTTGGGAGAGAGATGTAAGCCCCCTGATGCTCCTGAAGGAGTCTACAACCTCTTTTGCCTTTTCAGGCAGTTTTTCCCAGTCGGCACTTTTTATGCGTGTATCCAGGGGTGCTTTGATCGTAGAGAGTGCCGTCGCACCGAAATCGAATACGTCGTTTCTCTTAACGCCTTCGATTTTGGAGAGCCTCTCTCTGATGATATCTTCCAGCTCCCAGATGCTCTTTTTGCGCTCGAACCTGTTGACGGCGTTGATTGTAATGGTAGCCTCGGCGGGAAGGTTCCCGCTGCCCAGGCTCAAAACTCCCGGTTCCGTACCGAATGCCACCGAACTCATTCGAACCCACGGCTGATCCTCCAGCCATTTCAAAAAGGGCTTCAGCCGCTTTTCGGCGCTTTCGACCGTGTCGTTGGCGCTAAAAGCCATCTGAGCTTTTATGATACCTGTATCCATCGGCGGCATGACATCTTTACCTATAAGGGGCATGATGTTTTTAAGACTCAGAACAAGCGTCAGTACAACGGCGGCGGTTAGAAGCATTCGCCTCAACGCCCACCATTTACCGTTCGAAAATTTCAAAATCCCGATATAAGGCCCCACCAGACGTCCTATACTGTTTTGATACAACGACTCGAACCACTTTTCTACTTCTGTTTTGCCGGTTCCGTTTCTATAGAGCCATGCGGAGAGTTTCGGAATGAAGGTGACCGAGAGAAAATAGCTGACCAGCAGTGCAATGATAAGCGTGGAGATAAGCGGCCTGAAAATGTGCTGAGGGAAGTCACCGACGAACATCAGCGGGAACATGACGGCGATGGTTGCGACGGTGCCGGCGAAAACCGGTTTGATGACCTCTTTGGTTCCCCTTTTTATGGCTGTCTGCAGATCCTCATGCTCCTCATCCAGATGCCGTTCTATATTTTCCAGCACGACCACGGCATCGTCGGTCAGCATCCCGAGCGCAAGAATGATCGCCGTGTAGATGACGATATTGAGTTCTCCGCTCGTAAGCCAGATGATAGCCATCGTCGCGAAAAAGACCATCGGGATCGAAAGGCCGGCAGCGATGATGGCGCGGAAGTTTCCAAGGAAGATCATGATGACTATAAGTGTATAGATAACGGCGTCCCGAAGGGCTTCGAGCATATTGGTATTGGCTGTCTCTATCAGATTGCGCTGGGTATCGGCGATCTGAAAATCTATGTTAGGATACCGCTTCTGAAGCTTTTTCATTTCGGCGCGTGCCGCCTTGGAAACCGCTAGCACGGACCCGCCCGGTGCGCGCTGCACGGAGAGTGCGATGGCCGGTTTGCCGTTGCCCATATAGCCGGACATACGTTTTTTGTAGCTCCACGAGATATCGGCAATATCTCCGAGTGTGACATTGGGCAGGATTTTCAGCCCCTTTAGCCTTTGGATGTTGTCCTTTTCCCCATAGAAGGTGAGTGTGAAAAAACCGTTTTCACCCTTCATGAAGCCGAGCGGCATATCTCTGTTCAGTGCTGTGATCGCTTTGGCCATCCGGTCGAAATCTACACCGTAACGTTTCGCTTTGAAAGGGTCGATTTCGATATTTATGGCGCTTTTGTAGCCTCCGAAGACTTCGACATTACCGATAGCCGGGTTCGAAAGCAGATACGGTTTGATGAAACTCTCTGCGATCTTTCTGATTTCCGGCAGACCGATCGTACCGTTTTTCGGCGAAAGTGAAATGACATCTACGGGCAAGGTAAAATCACCCGCCGTATATATTGACGGATTTGCCGTTTTGGGAAGTTTCCCCCTGGCGATGGAGAGTGCGTTGGCGACATCCACCGCCGCGGCTTCGAGCCCTTTTTTATACTCGAACTCTGCTTTTACAATGGAGAAGTTGGCGACATTCACCGAACTCACGTCGCGCACCAGGCCGAGGCGGGAGATCTCCTCCTCTATCGGCTTCGATACCGTGTTGGCAGCCACCTGCGCCGTTGCACCGGGCACCTGTGTAATTACGATAACCTGCGGTCTGTTGGCATCCGGAAAGAGGTTTTTCGGCAGTGTGATCAGTGCCACCACTCCCATAAAAAAGAGTGCCGCGATTATGCTGTAGAGGGTGTATGGGCGTTTGTAGAAGTATTCGAACATCTTATTTTGCCTCCGGCAAATACGCCGTACGGGCAGAGCCCGCACGACTACGTTGACACTGAGTCCGCTTCGGCAGCGGGCCCACGCGCAGCTGAACCGCGCTTTTGCATTTTGCCTCCGGCGTGCAGGCTGACCGGACAGAGTATGCACGACTACGATAACTCTGCGTTCGCTTCGGTAGCGGGCCCACGCGCAGTTGAACCGCGCTTTTGGATTTTGCCTCCGGCGTGCAGGCTGCCCGGCTAAAGCCCGTACGGCTGCGACAACTCCACAATTGTTTCTTCGTCAGCGTACCTGCATGCACTTCCTCCGCATTTTTAGCGGTTTCACCGTTTACCGGCAAAACACAGACGACAAACGACAAAGAGGCGCGCGGCGCCGTTTCAGCGATGCTCATCTTCTCTCCTTGTTTTTATCTCCGCGCCGCTGAGCAGGTTTAGCAGGATATCGGGCTTGGCTACGACGACAGGCTTGCCTGCAAGAGTGTTTTGCGACACGATGATACCCTGCTCTCCGTTCGCTTCTATCGTTACCGGTACCGCTTTGGCTCTTCCCTTTTCGGCTACAATTACCACGGAGCGGCCGTCTCTGTTCAAAACGGCATCTGTCGGAAGCATAAGAGCTCTGCCTCTAAACAGCACGACATCCACATCGACTCTCTCGTTCGTTACCGCTTTGGCATCCAGTTTTTTCGTTCGGTACTCTTTTAGACCGTTGAATGTGCGATCGAGCGGGTAGAGTTTAAGCATCTTCTTTTTGTAGATGATGTACTCGGGTTTTATATTGTCCGGAAGCCTGAGCAGCAGGTAGGCTCCGCTCTGTGCCGAAATGGAGAGAAGCGGTTTGCCGGGCATGGCCATGTCGCCGCTGTTTACGAAACTTTTTCCGACTATCCCGCTCACAGGAGCCTCGATCCGCGCATAACTCATAAGGTTGGCGATCTCCCTTTCATTTGCCGCCAGTGCCTCTATTTTCGCTTCGGTTTCGGCTATGGAGGCCCTTGTAGCCGCTATCTTGCTCTCTTCCGCATCGAACTGCTCCTGCGAAGCCCCTTTTACATTCAGAAGTTTTTTCGTCCTGGCATGTGCGGCCTGCAGTGTCGACAGTGCAGTTTTTCTGGCCGAAACCGCCTCCTTCGCGGCTCTTATCTGCGCCTTTACTGCGCTCAGTTTCGCTTTCAGATCGGTTGTATCCAGGGTTACCACTATCTCACCCTTCTTAACCCTCGAGGAGCTTCTCTTTATACTCTCTACTCTGGCTGCGAGTTTGGAAGCGACTACCGTATCGTTGTCGTTTTGCACAGTCGCGATGTAGGGAACCGTCAAGGTTACCTCCTCTATCTGCGGAGTCACCGTCTTTACGACTACCGCATACTCTTTCGCGGGGGGCATCGCCTCCTCCTGCCCCTTTTTATGTTTGACGGCACGCACCGCCGCAATGACCAGAAGGGCGACGATCGCCGCAATAACCGCTATCTTCAAAAACCTCTTCATATAAGACTCTCCTATTCAACTATGTCGGCAAGATCGTTGCCGTATATGACCGCCAGCTGTGCCAGAGTCTGCCAATATTTAGAATCGGCTTCGTATACACGGCTCTGGGCTTCGAGCAGACTCTTTTCGTAGCGCAGATACTCCTCTTCGCTGAGCCGTCACGTATCGAAAGCGACTTTTGCATACTTCAACAGACTCTTTTGATGCCCGACGCTCCTCTTTGCAAGTACCTTGGAGCGTTCGTAGAGTTCCAGGCTCCTTTTCAGCTCCGCGGCCTTGGCTATAAGTTCCTGCTCCGTTTTCGCCAGTCGGTATCTCTCTTTTTCGAGATCTATTTTCGCCCGTTCGATTTCGGTGTAGTCGCCTTTTGCAAACAGAGGTACAGAGAGGGCTACCGTATAGCTGCCGTAACCCCTGTGGACGTCGTC
>JALSXE010000167.1:0-1028 GCA_027072755.1 Campylobacterales bacterium
CCCCCTGAGTATCCATCCATTACATTGACAAAAGCTATTCGGCAGATACTCATTGCGACTCTCTCGCCTTTTCGGTTCTACACTCTTTCATACATCTCTCATAGAGCTCTGCATACCGTTTTGTAATGCCGCTCCAGGAGTAACTCTTCTCTATCAGCTTCCTGGCGGCTCTTTGAATATGCTCGCACCTCTTTTGATCGGAGAGAACCTCCACCACCTTGGCGGCCATTTTAGCGGGGTTTGACTCCACGACTATACAGTTTCTGCCATTCTCTATCTCAATCCCCTCGAAACTGATCGGGGTACCGATGACCACTTTCGACATAGACATAGCTTCGAGTACCTTGTTTTTGATTCCGCTTCCGAATCTGAGGGGAGAAATGTACGCCCCCGCTCTCTCTATGTATCCTCTTATATCCTCCACAAAGCCGGTAACCACGATATCTTCGCTATCGAGCTCTCTAAGCCACTCTTTCGGCCTCTTTCCGACTACGTAGAGTTTCAGCGGTATTCTTTTCATTATCAGCGGGCGAACCTCTTCGATAAAAAACCTTACTGCATCTTCGTTTGGGGGATAGGAGAGGTCTCCGGTAAAGACCAGCGAAAACGGTTCCTCCTCTATGTTGCCGCAGCTCTTGAAGTAGGAGATGTCGACTCCGTTTGGTATGGACTCGGCTTCTATCGCCGGATTAAGCCTCTTTACATGATCCGAGTCGACATCGGATACGAATACCGTTTTTCTGTAGTTTGCATAGTTCAGCCTCTCGAATCTCCTGTATTTAAAAAGCTCAATACCGGTCACCGCCCACTTTTTTATAGACCTCTCTTTCTCCAGCATCCTCTCTTTGTTCAAAGATACGGAGTCTATGGGAAAGAGCATAAGCTTTCTTTGAAGCTCTTTTGAGGCTTTCGAATGGAGCCCTGCAAAAAACGGTGAACTCAGATGGACTATATCGTAGTTCTTGTGAAGCTCTTCGAGTTTTCGAACCAAAAGATCCATATATCTCTCATATTTTATTACATTTATC
>JALSXE010000168.1:0-1028 GCA_027072755.1 Campylobacterales bacterium
GACCTTCAATGGCAGTTCTACCCCGGCCTCGTGGGCGATGGCGGGAACATGGAGGGCGGTATTGGTGGAGCAGCCCAGGGCCATGTCCACGGCCAGGGCGTTGCGGAAGGCCGATTCGGTGGCTATGTCCCTGGGCCTCAGGCCCTCCTTCACCATCTCCACCACCCGGATCCCGGCCAGTTTGGCCAGGCGGAGCCTGGCCGCAGAGACCGCCGGTATGGTGCCGTTCCCCGGAAGGGCCAGCCCTAGGGCCTCGGAGAGGCAGTTCATGGAGTTGGCGGTGAACATGCCGGCGCAGGAGCCGCAGGTGGGACAGGCGCAATCTTCCAGCTCCGCCATCTCGGCCTCGCTCATCTCTCCTGCCTTGACCTTTCCTATCCCCTCGAAAACGCTTATGAGATTAACCTTGTTGCCCCGCCAGTTCCCGGTCAGCATGGGGCCGCCGCTGATGGCCAAGGCAGGGATGTCGAGCCGGAGCATGGCCATGAGCATGCCGGGCGTGATCTTGTCGCAGCTCGGCACCATCACCATCCCGTCGAAGGGGTGGGCCATGGCCATGGTCTCCACGGAATCGGCGATCAGCTCGCGACTGGCCAGGGAGTAGCGCATGCCGATGTGGTTCATGGCGATGCCGTCGCAGATCCCGATATTGCCGAACTCCACAGGGGTACCGCCGGCCATGCGAATACCGGCCTTCACCGCCTCTACTATCTGCCTCAGGTGGATGTGGCCTGGGATGATCTCATTGAATGAGTTGGCTATCCCAATTATTGGACGGTTGATTTCATCGTCTGTGTAGCCCATGGCCTTAAAGAGAGACCTGTGTGGTGCCCTCTCTATCCCTTTTTTCATGGTGTCACTTCGCATCTCTATACGGCCTCCTGGTATGACAAAAGGTAGGATAAAAGTGTTACAGGTAATATCCCTTTAATGGGATTTATTCAAGGGAAAAGTCATGGTGTGATGGAATTAAAATCCGTCTCATTGCCAAGATGGAGATACTGAGATAGTTTCTCTTTATGGAAAGG
>JALSXE010000169.1:0-4483 GCA_027072755.1 Campylobacterales bacterium
TTGTATCCGGAGTATACTACGCGCCCCGGGTTCGAGGCGATTACCTGCGCCATCTTAACGCTTGCCAAGTCTATACCCAGATGGTACGATTCGCTTACGCGCTTCCCTCTATAGTAGTAATAGCGACGGTCGCCGAAACTGGCCACCTTTTTCGCGTTTTTCAGCGGAGAGAAGGGTTTCACACTCCATCTTCTTATCAACCGGTCGGAGACCTTCGAGCCGAGAGTGTGAATGAGCTCCTCGTTCTTTCTTCTGATATCTTCGTTGATGATCCTGAACCTCTCCAGCGGATCGCTTAAGTTTGCCGTCTCGTCGAACTGAAATGCGAGGTCGGAGACCTTGCCGTTCAAAAAGCGATCTTTAAGCGTGATGTTTGAGCGGCGGTAGCGATACCTCTCTATATAGAGCGGGATATGCGCTTTCGTCACGTTTCCGGCGAGATCCACCGCCTCTACCCACGCCCTGAAACTCTTCTGGGGCACGGGCCAGGCTATCAACGCGGCATAGTAGCCGGGTTTATAGAAGGGTTCCGCCTTGAAGATTTTGCCGAAGGAGGTATGGATCGAAACAGCCGCAAGATGCTCGTCCTTCGCGCTGAATATCACCAGGGCGCTTCCTCCCTGGGTTATCTTGTACGAGTTCGAGAGTACAAAGGCGCTGGGCCGTACCGCGTCTATCTTTATCTTTACGCTCTTTTGCGCACTGTTGCCTTTAAACAGATTCCAACTGCTCGCATCCGTTACCTCTATTAGCATGGTGGCGTCTACGGCTCTTCTGTTCCATCCGGCACGAGGAAGCTGCACAGCGATCTCAACCTCTTTCTGCGGCACTTCCGACTGCTCCTGCAAAACCGTAAAGTCGGAGGTGCCGTCATTTAAAACGACTCTATAGCTTCGTATACCGCTATCGTCTTCGAGCTTGACTCTTATGGGCTCCTTGAGATTCCAATAGATCGCGTCCGGCACCTCTATCCTCGGCGCATTACGCTCGAACATCGGCGAATTCGCCAGATATATCGCCCCGCCTATAACGGCCAAAAAAAGCGCGACAAGAATAGTCACGCCTACACTGCTCCTCTTTCTTCTCACTCCAACTCCTCTTCGATCATCTTAAGCACCCTCTCTTTCAGCACGCTCCGTTCCATATCTCTCACACTGAAACCTGCCGCCCTGATATGCCCTCCGCCGCCGAATCTTACAGCGATCCTGCTCACATCCGCTCGGCTCTTCGAGCGAAGCGAAACTTTCAGAGAGCCGTCACTCTCCTCTCTAATCAGAAAACCGACCTCGACGGTCGCAAGCGAGCGGGCGTAGTTGACCATATCGTCGGTTTCGTTCACCGTCGCTCCCGACTCTTTCAACATCTGCATCGTTACATCGAGCCCCGCCGCTCTACCCTGCAGATAGAGCCTTAGCGTCTGCAAGACTTTCGGCAGCAGACGAAGCTTGCTCAGAGGCTGATTCTCCCTGAGCATCCGCGCGGTCCACTCGGCATCCGCACCGAGGGCCAAAAGCTCCTTTGCAAAATCGAAAACTCGGCCGTTGACTCCCTCGTACCCGAAAAAGCCGGTATCGCTCAGAAGTGCGGCGTAGAAGTTTACGGCAGACTCTTCGGGAACCGGCCACTCGGCCTCTTTTACCAGCCTGAAAGCGACTTCCGAGGCGCTGGCGAACTCCGGCTCCACTATATTGATGTCTCCATATCGCGTATTACTGCGGTGGTGGTCGATGTTTATCAAAAACGCGTTCGGAGGCTTGCTTATACCGAGCCTGTCGAAACTGCCGCAATCCACGCTCACGAGCAGATCGCTTTTGGGGTTGAGATCTGTGCGTATCTTTTCGAAACCGGGCAGAAACGAGAGGTTTTGAGGCAGGGGAGTGCTTCTGAAAACCACATCTACACGCTTTGAGAGTGTTTTAAGTACCCGCCACAGTCCCAGTCCGGTTCCAAGTGCGTCGGCATCCGGGTTCAGATGACCTACAACCGTTATATGGCGACTTCTCTCGATGCGCTCTTTCGCCTCTGAATATAGTGCTTTTTCTATCATGGAGGAGATTTTATCCAAAAAAAGGTCAAAGAGCCCTTTTGCTTTTGTAAACAAAGGCCAATACCTCGGCAACCGCATGATAGAACCGTTCCGGAACCTCCATATCGATCTCGACATGCTTGTAAAGCTCCCTTGCAAGCGGCGGGTTCTCTACTATCTGTACCCCGCTCTCTCTTGCGATTTCGCGAATCTTCAAGGCGATCAGATCGGCCCCTTTCGCCACCACTTTCGGAGCGTTAGACTTAGACTCATCGTATTTTAGAGCGACCGCATAGTGCGTCGGGTTGGTTATGACTACATCGGCATTGGGAACTTCCGCCAGCATCCTTTTTCTGGCCATCTCCATCTGAATTTGGCGTATTTTGGCCTTTATCTCCGGATTCCCCTCCATCTGCTTGATCTCGTCCTTGATCTCCTGCTTGGACATCCTGAGGCCCTTGAAGTAGTTGTAACGCACAAAAAGTAGATCTACGAGCGCAAGCACAAGAAGCAGCACGAGCATCACGGCCGCCAGTATCAGTGCCCTCTCGCCGAGCCATGCCGTCTGCTGGAGTATATGCGCGCGGGATACCGATACCAGCTCCTCTATGAAGCCCAAAAATACCGAAAAGGCCACGACGAATACCGCAGCCACCTTCATCGTTATCTTCGCACCTTCCACCAGCTTCTTCAGTGAAAAGAGGTTCTTGGCACCCTTTATCGGGTCTATTTTGGTAAGATCGGGGACCAGCGGTTTGGTCGTGAAGAGAAATCCGAACTGAACCCACGCCGCAATCATTCCCGCGATAGCCACCGGCAAAGCGAGAGGAAGAACGATTATAGCGACCTGCACTATAGTGTAGGTCGCTATCTCTACCATCAGTGTAGGAGTGAGCTCGACGCCGAAAAAGTGTGTATAGTAGCGATAGAGCGACTCGAGACGATCCATAATCCACGAAAAGAGCGCCGTTACCGTAATAACCGCAACAAGAAGGGTTATGAAGCCGGAGGTATCCATGCTTCTTGGAACGTTTCCCTCTTTTTTCGCGTCTTCTATCTTTTTGGGAGTGGGTTCTTCTGTCTTTTCGAGATCGTCGGCCATCTTCTACTCCATCACGGGAGGGTACGCATTGTTTACGGATAGACCCGATCGAATCGCCAAAATCGTCAGGTAACGATCTTCATGGAGAGGTCTATCCACCTCGATTGATGTATTATACTCCCGGAGCTTATGGCGTCTATACCCGTCTTGGCCACCTCTCTTATGTTTTCGAGAGTGATGTTTCCGCTCGCTTCTACCAGAGTCCCCGGATAGTTGTCGTTTCTGTAGAGCACAACCTCTTTTATATGCTCCGGACGCATATTGTCGCACATCACGATATCGGCCCCGACATCCATCGCTTTCGCGGCGGCCTCTACACTCTCGCACTCTATCTCAATCTTCGTCGTAAAAGGTATTTTGCGCCTCGCACGCCGGATAAAAGAGTCGAGATCGTCTATGAGACTCAGATGGGTATCTTTTAGCATAAGCGCATCGTCAAGCCCCATCCGGTGGTTTACGGCTCCTCCCACGCGTACGGCATACTTCTCGAAATTGCGCAGCATCGGACGGGTCTTTCTGGTATCCAGAAGCAGTACCCGGGTTCCCTCGAGAGCCTCGACATAAGGTCTCACCTGCGTGGCGATGGAACTGGCGTGAAGAAGCATATTCAAAAGCGTACGCTCCGCAGCCAGAAGATCGGCCGCACCGCCCTCCACCTTTAGAACCGTATCGCCTCTGACAAAACTCTCCCCATCTTTTTTGAGCCAGTAGAGATTCAGCCCGCAGAAGCGCGCAAGCGCCTCAAGGTAGGGCTCACCGGCCACTATTCCGTCGCTCTTGGCGATCACCTCCGCCGTCGCTGCCCTTTTGGGCGCAACACGCCCGAAAAGGTCGCCGCGGCCTATATCTTCGAGCAGTACCTCTTTTACGAACTCTTCTATTATCATAACGCCAGCATTCTTTCGAGGGCGATATTGGCCCACTTCGCCGTATCCTCGTCTACGAATATCTCTGTCGGCACCTCGTTTTTCTCTATTGCCACAAGCGTATTGTAGACATCTTCGAGCGTCGTCTCGTTCATTGTGGGGCACTCCGGCTTGGTCGAAGAGAGCACATAAATGTTTTTGTCGCGCATCCTGTGGACGAGGTTGTATTCGGTCCCTACCGCAACCTTCTGATCTTCGGGAAGTTCGTTTACATATTTTATGAGCTGGCTGGTAGAGCCGCAGAAGTCGCTTACGGCCACTACCGACGGGTCGCACTCCGGGTGAACCGCGATCTTTATGCCGGGGTAGCGCTTTCGGTAGAAGTTTACATCGTCGACGGTAAATAGCTGATGGACGGAGCAGAAGCCGTTGTAGCAGATGATATCGGCTTCGTTGGGATCTTTTCCGTCTCCTATCACGCATGAACGA
>JALSXE010000170.1:0-1024 GCA_027072755.1 Campylobacterales bacterium
CCGTTGGCCTGCCTCGCCACTTTTCCGGTCTCGAAGACCATCTTTTTGTTGTTCATTTCGAATTCGAATCTGCATCCCATGCTGTTGTGTTCCTTTAAAATCTAAATCTTTTCGCGTGCGTCTCCTGCGGAAACTGTTTCGCGATCTCATCTTCACTGAAAGAGAAGCGGTAATTCTCCACATATCTCTTCAGCAGTTCGTAAGCCTCGTTTATACGCGCCATCTCCTCGTCGCCCCCGCCCCTGTCCGGATGCTTTACGGAAGCCAGGTATCTGTACCTTCGCGTGATATCTCTCAGACTCACATGCGTCGGCAGCCCAAGCACTTCGAGCGCTTTATGCACCTCTTCGTAAGCACGGTTCATTTCGAAGCCGAAGCCCCCGCGCTCGCTCCGCTGCCGAGGAGATACTTGATGCGGTCATCCTCGAAATGCACACCCATTCCGAAAAAGAGGTTGAACGCTTCGGAGTTGAGAATATTGTCGGCTCCCATATATGCGTCCACGTGCTTGAAAAACCTGTAGCGCAAGGTGGTGCGCAGGCGCGGACTGCTGCCTCTAAGATCGTTTACTGCGTTGAAGTCGAAAGCATCCAGCGAAAGCTTGAGTTTGTCGTAATATGCGAAATAGTCCAGACCGAAACCGGCGGTACTCTCTATGAGGCCGCCTCTGAACATTATATCTTCATATCGCTTTCCGATCTGGGCGGAAGCGTAAAACTTCCCTTTCGCATGGTCGAGTTCGGCGGCGTATTGACCTCCCACCTTTTGGGAGTAGTCTGGTGCGGAGACGACATCGATCATATAGTGGCGGGTATATGTGGGCATATAGTCTATATGCAGCCCCCCTTTCATGTTCGCGTCATTCGCCAGATAGTAGCTCTGCAGTCCGAGATTCAGGCGGCTCTGGGTAACCGAGTCGAGATAATCTTCGAGTTTGTCAATCGTGCCGGTACCCTTTTTGAAGAAGCCGTCGAACGAGTTCAAAGCGCTGTGAAGCGGTTTTCTATTCTCGTCTATCATACCG
>JALSXE010000171.1:0-1021 GCA_027072755.1 Campylobacterales bacterium
AGCATATCGATTTTCGGCGATGAAGTTCCTTTCGGCACAGACCTTCTTTTCGAAGGGAACGAGGGCCTCGTTTTCGGCATCGAGGTCTGCGAAGATCTATGGAGCGTCGTTCCGCCCAGCTCGTATCAGGCTCTAGCCGGTGCGACGGTACTTTTCAACCTCTCCGCCAGTGACGAGATAGTCGCGAAGAGCGAATATAGAAGCTCGCTCGTGGCTACACAAAGCGCGCGCTGTATGGCCGCCTATGTCTACGCCTCCTGCGGTGTAGGGGAGTCTACTACCGACGTCGTTTTCGGCGGAGACTGCATGATAGCCGAAAACGGTGCCGTTCTGGAGAGGGGAGAGCGCTTCCTCGACGAGTCACAGATCATCTTCGCCGATGTCGATTTGCAGCGCCTCAAAAGCTTCAGGGCGGCCGAGGGGAGTTTCGCGGACGGCGAGATCAGGAGCTTCAGACGCATAAAGCTCTTCGAGACCCCCAAAATAGAGCAGCTCAACCGCCGCATAGACCCGCACCCCTTCGTACCATCCAAAAAGAGCGAACGGTCGAAAAGGTGCGAAGAGATCTTCTCCATTCAGGGTGCCGCCCTGAACAAGAGGCTCACACACATAGGCGCGGCCAGGTGCGTCATAGGGGTCTCAGGGGGGCTAGACTCCACACTTGCGCTTCTGGCCGTCTATCGCGCATACGAGTCGTCCGGGCGTGATCCGAAAGATATCGAATGCGTAACGATGCCCGGCTTCGGAACCACCGGGCGCACGCTCGAAAATGCGAAAAGGCTCTGCGAAGCTCTCGGGGTAGGCTTCAGGAGCATAGATATAACCGAAGCCTGCCTCGAACACTTCAGGCAGATAGGCCACGACCCTTCGGAGCATACCACTGTATACGAGAACGTGCAGGCGAGGGAGCGGACGCAGATTCTGATGGATCTTGCCAACAAGATCGGCGGCATAGTCATAGGAACCGGCGACATGAGCGAATCTGCGCTCGGCTGGAGTACATACAACGGCGACCATATGT
>JALSXE010000172.1:0-4454 GCA_027072755.1 Campylobacterales bacterium
GCGGTGGCATATACGTTGGCGCCCGAAGAGATTCCGACCAGCAGCCCCTCCTCTTTTGCCAGCTCTCTTGCGGTCGCGGCCGCCGCTTCGTCCGAAACGGTAAAGATTTCGTCGTAGACCCCGGTATCGAGGATCTTCGGAACGAAACCCGCGCCGATCCCCTGGATTTTGTGAGGAGCGGGGCTGCCGCCTCCGAGTACCGGGGAGTTTTCCGGCTCCACCGCAACGATGCGAATGCGGGGGTTGTGCTCTTTTAGCACTTTCCCGACTCCCGTAATCGTGCCGCCGGTACCGACACCGGCTACGAAAATGTCTACTTTGCCGTCGGTGTCTCTGAGGATTTCGCGTGCCGTAGTCTCTATATGTATCTTCGGATTTGCCGGGTTTTCGAACTGCTGCAAAATCACGGCGTTCTCCATCTCTTCGGCAAGTTCACGCGCCTTTTGCACCGCACCCGCCATACCCTTTGCAGGGTCGGTAAGAACCAGTTCGGCCCCGAGTGCCGCAAGAAGTTTTCGCCTCTCCATACTCATGGACGAGGGCATCGTAAGGATCAGCCTGATTCCTTTTGCCGCCGCTACCGAAGCGAGCGCGATGCCGGTGTTGCCGCTGGTGGGCTCTATGAGAACGGTATCCTCGCCTATCCGCCCGCTCTCGAAGGCATCTTTTATCATATTTGCGCCTATACGGTCCTTTACGGAGCCGGTCGGGTTCATAAACTCGCACTTTCCAAGCACCAGGGCCCCGCATCTGTCGGAAACCTCTCTAAGCTTTACCAGCGGGGTGTTTCCAATGAGTCCCGTTACATCTTCGGCATAGTTCATGAAATATCCTTTCTTTTTGGCGCTAAATCGTATAGCAGAGCTGTTTGGAGAGCTTCTGCTCATATAGCCTGAAATCGTCGAGCGAAATGTCGAATATCTCCTCCAGTTTACTGCCGGCATCTTTGAAGAAGAGCTCCAGAACGCTGTTTTGAGTGGCGGTTTCTGTTATCTGAATCTCCCCCTCCAGAGATTTCAAAAGATCTATCACGCGTATCTCCGAAGGGTCCGACGCCAGCATGTACCCTCCGTAGGCACCCCTTATGCTCTTTACGAAACCGTCTTTTTTGAGCGTGTTGAGCAACTGTTCGAGGTAGTTTTGCGGTATGGCCGCTCTTTCGGCGATATCGCGAATCTTTACCGGTTTTTTGAAATGATACTCTTTCGAGAGCTCATACATGGCCAGCAGACCGTATGTGCCCTTGGAGGAGAGGAGAGTCATATCAGCTCTCCATCGCCTGTTTTAGATCGTCGATAAGATCTTCATACGCTTCGAGACCCACGCTAAGCCTTACAAGACCCGGCGTGACGCCGGTCTTTTCGAGCTCCTCCTCGCTAAGCTGCTGGTGCGTAGTACTCGCCGGATGGGTGATGATAGACTTGGAGTCCCCGATATTTACGACGACGCTGAAGAGCTTGGTGTTGTCCAGAATCTTTTTTGCGTACTCCAGGTCTCCGACATCGAAGCTTACGAGTCCGGATGCCATGCCGTTTTTGAAGTAGCGATCCACCTTTCCGCGGTTCGCATCGTTCTCAAGACCCGGATAGTTGACCTTGAGCACTTTCGGATGCTCCTGCAGGAACTCGGCTACTTTAAGCGCGTTTTTCGAGTGCTCCTTCACCCTCACCGCAAGAGTCTCTAAACCCTGTATGTGCAGCCACGAGTTGAAAGGTGCGGGCGCGGCACCGATGTCGCGAATGAGCGATAGTCTGATTCTAAGGGTAAAGATCGGAAACGGCAGGTCGGCGTAGACGAGGCCGTGGTAGCTTTCGTCGGGTTCGTTGAAATGCGGATACTTGGCGTTTCCTATAAGTTTGGAGTTGAGTTTTTCGCTCTCTACTATCAGACCGCCTATGGCCGTGCCCTGTCCGTTTATATATTTGCTCGCACTGTGTACGACGACATCGACGCCGTGTTCGAGCGGGTTGAATATGACGGGTGTGGCGACGGTGTTGTCGCAGATGGTCACGACATTGTGTTTCGACGCGATCTCGACTATCCTGTCGACGTCGGCAACGCTAATGTGAGGATTCGAGAGCGATTCGAAAAAGATCGCTTTGGTCTTTTCGTCTATCAGCTCTTCGAGGTCCGAAGCGGTGTCGCTGTCGAACAGTCTGGCCTCTATGCCGAAGCGTTTTATTGTATGTGTAAGCAGGGTTGTGGCTCCGCCGTATATCTTTTTTGCGACGATTATGTTGTCGCCGGCTTCCGCGAGGTTGGCTACAGAGTAGAAGATGGCCGCCTGCCCGCTCGATGTGGCGATAGCGGCAGCACCCTTTTCGAGTGCGGCTATCCTCTTTTCGAGCACCTCTGTCGTCGGATTGTTGAGCCTGGTATATATGGGCCCGAGCTCTTTGAGCGCAAAGAGATTTGCGGCACGCTCCGCAGTCTCGAAGTCGTATGCCGTCGTCTGGTAGATCGGAACGGCCATAGTTTTGTATTCGTCTTTGTTGTATCCGTAGTGGAGTGCGAGTGTCTGCTCTTTCATCTCTTTTGTCCTTTACAATTTATGATTTGTGTAATTGTAATGGAAAAAAGAGTTAATGTCAAGTATATCGATAGAGTTTGTGTAGTATGTGAGATGATATAGCAAACGACAGAGAATTTTTCGCTTAATTTGTTATTACGATAGACATGATATATTATCTTTGCTCGATTTATAAAAGTATGGTTGAAAAAAAGAGTATGTTTTTGGCCCTCTTTTAGAGGGCCAAAAGTTTAGTGGGAAAGTCTATTTGTCGTGGCAGGTTTTGCAGAGTTCACTGCCTGTATTGGCGTGCCTTAGGAATGTATTGTTCTCTACATAGTGCGGGTCATGGCAGCTTACACACTGAACCTTTCCGTTTCTAAGAAGATCGTTGATCGTTGTGGCTCGGTTCCATCCGGTAATGGGAGTATCTTTCGGCTTTAGACTGGCTGCCCCTTCTACGTATGTAATCGATATAGGATGGTCGTTTGTTAAGTTGCCACTCGAACCTATGGCCCTGATATCTTCACCAATCATGGTCATTGGAGTAGTATCTCTAATAAGTGAGCCGTCGGGATCATAGTTGCCTGAACCGGGAGCATTTACGACTCTGTTCATCGCACTTACCCCATCATGGCAGCTGAGACATGCAAGAGATGCTCCTGTAGGTGTAGCATCGGTTTCTGTTCCGGCTATGGTTTTGCCAGGAACTCCCTCTGCTGAAGCGCCATACATAGTGAATGTCGTACCAGTCGTCGCTTTGTTCCAAAGCGGTGCGCCTACAAAGTTTACGTTTGAAGCGTGCGGTGTATGACAAAAAACGCAGACTTCATCGTTGTCGCCGTTTTTTCCCAAACCGAGATCGTGATCGGACCCTACCATCGATAGGGCGAATAGAGAACTCCCACCCATACTGACGATGCTTAAAGCAACTAGAAACTTCTTGATCATTTTGACCCCCTTTTTTACATCTTTTGAAATATTATTGCATAGTAGTGTAAAACTTGTGTAAAATAATCTGAAATAACCGGATAAATATGAGAAAAAATGATTTCGATTTTGAGGAGAGAAGCAGAAGTCTTAAATATTCAAGAGAATTTTTTTGCCTCCCGTTATAATAACGGGAGAGAAATTTTAAAATCCGCACGCCTCCATTCTTGTAGAGCCGGCTTTGATTAGCAACTTGTTCTCCGGTAGGCTTTGTGAAAAATGAATACTGGAAAATTGAGGTATTATAAAGACACTAAAACCACCTCCGTTAATAGAACTATGAATATTATATGCTATGCGTTCATTCTTGTACGTTTCAACTGTTACAGAAGAGGCAGCACCCCAATCAAGATCAATATTCTCATTTGTATATTTCATCTTAACAAATGTCTGGTTGCTTTCTGAATTTTCACTGAAGTAATATCTCCTTCCATATGTGTCTTCTGGGTTACCGTTGAGATAGTATCCAAACGCCGAAGTGATATTTGGATCAGATGTGCACATTTCCATGCTATCGAGCCTATTGTCTCCATCCATTTTACCTGTACCTTTTATATACACCCAGTCGCCGTCTTTGACATCGAGCGCCGTTACGTAGGCGTTGAACTCGTCGAGCGTGAAGTTGCCCTGCGTAATCGTAAACTCTCTTTGGGGGTGGAAAGACTCGAGTCTGGTTACCCTCTGCTCTATGGAGTCCATGCGCGCTTCCAGCGCCGAAAGCCTCTCTTCGATAGTCTGTGCCTGCAGAGAGCCTGAAGCCGCCAAAAGAAGCAGTGATGCCGCCGTCAAAAACCTTTTACCCATAATTGCCTCCTTATGTTTGTTTTGTGACAGAAGAAGTGTAGCATTTAACTATGTTGTATGTCAATAAACAGCTTTAAATAACAAAATAAATTATCGAAAAAGCCCTATAAAATAATTTTTATTTATTGTCAGCCGTCGATACGGGTTTAAA
>JALSXE010000173.1:0-16945 GCA_027072755.1 Campylobacterales bacterium
ATAGTTTAATGCACCCCTTTATCATCATCCCGGAATCTGTATATCCGTCAGAGCGATACACTCTATCTCTACGAGAGCGTTTTTCGGCAGAGTTTTCACCGCGACCGTACTGCGTGCCGGTCTATGGTCGCCGAACCACTCCCCGTAGACTTCGTTGACGGCTGCAAAATCGTCCATATCGGCCAGAAATATGGTGGTCTTTATAACGTTTTGAAGAGAGCTTCCGGCCGCTTCGAGAACCTCTTTGAGGTTTCTCATCACCTGTCCGGTCTGAAGCCTGATATCGCTTTGAACCATCACCCCCTCCGGCGTCAGGGCGATCTGGCCGGATGTGTAGATGAAATCACCTACCTTTACAGCTTGCGAATAGGGGCCTATCGCCTGCGGGGCGGCATCGGTACTGACACTTTTTATCATCTTTAAAACCTCTCATTTTTTGGGGTTATTATACATTAAGAGAGCGGGTACTATGATTAAATATGGGTCCTATACTTCTGAAAGGAGAAGAGGTGAGAATTGAAGATACGGTAAAAAGAGAGATCGACTCGATTTTCGAGAGAGTCGTACAGATAAGGCACGACCTGCACCAAAACCCGGAGCTGTCGGGAGAGGAGGAGGAGACTCGCCTGCTTATCAGGTCGATCCTCGAAGCGGAGGGAATACCTTTCAAAACCTTCGAGGGCCACTACGGGATCGTTGCCGACATCGTAAAAGACCCTTCGCTTCCCACGGTGGCGATCAGGGGAGATATGGACGCGCTTCCGATGCCCGAAAACAGCCCGAAGCCCTACGCCTCCAAAAAAGAGGGGATCATGCATGCCTGCGGCCACGATGCGCATACTGCCATTGCACTCGGCTGCGCTCTTGCACTAAACAGTGTAAAAGAGCGGCTTCCCGGCAATGTGCGCATCATCTTCCAACCTTCGGAAGAGGTTCTTACGGGAGGGAGCAGCCAGATGATAGAAAGCGGGGCTCTCGACGGAGTTTCGGCGATATTCGGCCTACATGTCTATCCGTACCTCAAAACCGGACAGATAGGCTACAAATACGGCGTAATGATGGCATCCGCCGACACATTCAGCTTTGACATATACGGCAAAACGGCCCACGGTGCCAGGCCGCACGAAGGTATAGACGCGGTACTCGTAACCGCCATGGTGATAAACTCCCTGAACCATATTGTAAGCCGCAGGATAGACCCGATACATCCGGCCGTAATCTCTATGGGAAAGATCGAAGGGGGCAAGGCTCCAAACGTCATATGCGACTTCGTCACCGTAGCGGGAACGGTCAGAACCGTCAACGAATCGGTACGCAAAAAGATTCCTCAGATGATGGAGACGACGATCAAGGGAATATGCGAAGCGATGGATGCGAAATACCATTTCAACTATCTATTCGGCCCGCCGGAGCTTAAAAACAACGACGAGATGGTGGATATCGTGAAGGAGGCCGCAGAAGAGGTTGTGGGCAAGGAGGGGCTGGTGGATCTGGTGGATCCGGTAATGGGCGGAGAGGACTTCTCCCGTTACCTACAGGTGGTCCCGGGGGCGTTCTTCAGACTCGGCATATGCAACGAAGAGAAAGGGACATGCGTACCCCAGCACAACACCCGCTTCGACGTCGACGACGACTCACTGGCGATAGGGATGAAAATCCTGGCTCTGAGCGCCATCAAAAGACTCGAGAAAGGGGATGAAAGGGAATGAAACATACGGTTTCACTGGCTATACCGAATGAAAAGAGATATATTCCTCTCTGCATAGAGACGATAAAAAACGCTCTGCAGCTTGCAAAAATAGAAGATGCCGATGCCGTAAAAATCGTGGCGGCCGCGAGAGAGCTTCTGTTTAACGCGGTGAAGCACGCGTATCCGGCAAATATGAACGGCATAATAGATATCGATATCCGCTTCCTTCCGCACGGGATAAAGATAAGCGTTCACGACATGGGTCTGCCCTTCGATTTCGACAGCTATATGAGATCCGGCAGAGAGGGGGGGCTGAAACGGATCGGCAAATACGTTGACGAACTCAGTTTCGCGAACCTCGGCAAAAAGGGGAAGGTATTTACGATATACAAAGCCCACCCTCTCGACTTCTCAGATCTGACGTTTAGACCCTACACCGACCTCGAAGACGAATCACCGGCATCATTGAAACCGGCATCGATACAGATTCGCGATTTCGAAAACGGCGACGAAGAGGCGATAAGCAGACTGATATACAACAACTACACATACAGCTACTACAAATCTCTCTTCTATTATCCGAAAAAGATTGCACAACTTAACGAAAAAGGGGAGATCGCCTCTGTGGTCGCCGAAACGAAAGAGGGGAGGATCGTCGGCCACTTCGCCCTTGTTCGCGTACCCGATTCGAATATCGCGGAAATCGGTGTGGCAGTAGTGGATCCAGAATATAAGGGAAAAGGGATCATGAACTCTATGCTGGATCGAATCGAGCAGCGTGCCAGGGAGATGCGACTCGATGCGATATTCGGAGAGGCACTGATGCTACACCCTTTCAGCCAGAGGGCCAATCTGCACCACGGATTCGGCGAAAGCGCTCTGCTTCTCGGGATAGTTCCCAATTCCGTCTCATTGACCGATCCCAATGCCGTACGCACAAAAAAGAGGGCGGCCGTTCTGGTAGGATACAAAGTTTTGAGCGACAAAAGGGTTAGGAAACTCTTTATACCGAAAATATACGGTGGGCTTATAGAACAGATATATAGAAACAATGACCTGAAGGTAGCCGTTCCGGACAGGTACGATTGCAGGGGGAGGAGTCTGGTGAAGCACGAACTGAGCGGATATACCCAAACCGGAACGGTGGTTATCGACGAAATATGTAAAGATTTTTCACATATTCTTCGCCACAATCTGCATATTCTCTACAAAAAGCATGTAGATATGATCTACGCCGATATCAATATGATGCGGTGCGGCGAAATCGACAAAGCGGTGGAGATTCTAAAAGAGGAGGGTTTCGTCTTCAGCGGGGTACTCTTTTTCAGAAGAGGCGAAGAGGACTATCTAAGGCTTCAGATGCCCAACAGCGACAATGTCGAAACAGAACAGATAGTCTGCCATTCAGATTTCTGCAGCGCTCTCCTCTCTATAATCAACGAAGAGCTCGACTCTTTTTGAAGACCCTGACTGCAAGCCTCAGATCGCTCATATAGTCTGTGGCGTCCCAGTAACCCTCTACAGGTTTTATTATCATCCTCTCATCCGGCGTTATGTAGAAAGTTGTGGGGACATATTTCGCCTTTATGAAAGATGGGTACTCCCCCTTCTCCCTGTCTACTAAAAAAGCTACGAAACGTCTGTTTATATAGTTTTCGACCGCCGGATCCGCCAGAGTCTCATTCTGAAGCTTGTGACACCATCTACAGTGTTCGGAAACGACCAGAACGAGCAGTGGCCTGTTGAGTTCTCTAGCCTTCTTCAGGGCCTCTTCATAAGAGTTCCGCCACTCTATTTCGGCAAACAGAGATGTCGCCAGCAGCACTATTGCAAAGAGTATCTTCTTCAAACCGTTCTCCTTGATGATTTATGTTACTCAAATTCCGGGCAGAGCCCGCAATTCGGCAGGGGGGTGAGCGGCTCTACAACCCCCTGAAGCTTCGAAATCGCGGAATTTTGAAAATTCCGGGAACATAGAGCATTCGAAAGGGCCTTAGTGAAATAGTATCCTTTTTTTGTGTACTCTGTGTGGAGTCAGAAGGCCGCTATCACTCTGTCGAAGACCTCTTTGAGGCTCTCTACCTCCTCCGGAGTAGTCCGTTCGTTAGGAGCGTGTATCGTGTCGTTTTTTACACCGAACTCGACCACATCCACCCCGAACTCCGCGAAAAACCTGGCGTCGCTTGTGCCTCCTGCCGTCGAATATGCGGTTTTGACTCCGGTAACCTCTTCGATCGCGCCGCTGATCGCTTTCACTATCTTCGAATCTTTGTCCGTCATGAACGGCTTCGCCGACTCCGTGAGTGTCAGCAGATAGTTCATATCTTTGAAATATCGGTCTACAAAGCTCTCTATATCCTCTTTTGTCGTCTTGGTACTGTTACGTACATTGAACATCATACGGAGCTTTCCGGGGGTTACGTTCGTAACCTCCATACCGGCCCTAATGTCGGTTATGACGAATTTGCTCGGCGCAAAAAACTCGTCCCCCCCGTCGAGATCGACACCGGCGATGTGCGGCAGTACCTGCGCCACCTTGTGTATCGGGTTGTGCGCCTTCTCGGGATAGGCTGCATGGCCCTGTTTTCCGATCTTCTCTATAACTCCGTTGATAGAGCCTCTGCGGCCGATTTTTATGGCGTCGCCGAAAACCTCTTCGCAAGTAGGCTCGGCTACCACCGCATAATCGGGTAGCATATTTATTCCGTCGAGATACCTGAGTACCTCGATCGTACCGTGTCTTGCTTCTCCCTCTTCGTCGCTCGTAAGAAGCAGCGAAAGTGTACCGTTGAAGTTTTCGGCATCGCGGCACGCCTGTACGAACGCAGTTACGCCGCTCTTCATATCCTGTGCTCCCCTCGCGTAGATATATCCGTCTTCGAATCTCGGGACGAAAGGGTCCGAACTCCACCCGTCGCCCGGCGGAACCACATCTATATGGCCCGCGAAACAGAGATGGGGCCCGTCGCCGAAACGTTTGTGCAAAAAGATGTTTTTTACGTTCACCCTGTTTATCCACTCCGCCTCGAAATCGTCCAGATAGTCGCGTACGAAGCTTAACGCGCCGCAATCATCGGGTGTGACGGAGGGGTATGAGAGAAGTTTGATAAATAGCTCTATCGTTTCGAGTCTGCGCACTTTGTCTCCTACCCTTCGGGATTTTCATAGAATATATAGGGTGTGAAGTTGCTGATCTCGAAATAGAGTTTCTTCTCACCGCTGTCGACCCTATAGTTCAGATTTTTATCGTAATAGCCGTAGCCGTAGCGATACTGGCGCGGTGTGTTGTCGTCGGTACCTTTTGCGGTGGAGAGTTTGTCCACCTTGATGAACCTCATCACCAGCTTTTCACCTTCGTATATATCGAGTACTCCGTTTGTGCCGGTCCAGTTCTGTACGGCCCTGCCGAGCTTGTTCTGGGTCTCCTGCGTACATCCTCCGAGCCAGAATATCGATGCAGACAGAAGAATCAGCATCCACAATCTCATCTTTTCCTCCTTTTTTCAGGATATTTCGAATCGCAATCGAAACTCCCCGTTTATATCTATTTACTTTCTCTATCGGCCATCCGATTGTACCATTCCACGGGCCGTTTTTCAAAATCCGACGACCTCCCTGAGCGATATTTTAAACCGTGAATAAATATTTCACCGCAAAAGTCGATATAATTGTGAATCGATTTACACAGACTATGCCGAAAACGAGAGGAGTAGAGAGTCGGGCCGCATTTATGTGCGGACGACTGCGAGACCGTAAACAATATGATAAAAAATATATCTGTCCGTTTTCTTATTATCTTCGCCGCCTTCATGGTGGCCGGATTCTTCTCCATACAGAGTCTCTACCGTTCGATGCAGCTGAACCAGGAGGTGGAGAAATTCAATATGCAGATATCGGAAAATATCGACTCACTCTCCACACTTTTGGCAAAACTTCATACCGATACACTGCTTACTGCACTCTCTCTTCAAAAGAGAATCCAGCCGACTCCGCAAGAGGGTAAAAGCCTAATCTCTTCAGAGGTTTTTTTCAATGCTCTAGAAAACTTCACCATCAAACAGATAAAACAGCAGAACCTTTTGAAACATCTGCAGACACTCAATGAGGAGTGGAAAAGCTACACCGATCTGAGAAAAAAGCTTCTTGCCACACTCAAAAGCGGCAAAAAAGAGAGGATCCAGAGAGCCTTTCTCCCATACATGATCGCCTACAACAACCTCTCGCACAACCTGACGGATCTCAAGCACCACTATATGCAGGAGTTCAGCGAACATTTCGACAAGTTGAGAGAGCAGGCGATGAACTCCTTCTATATCGGGATCGTCATCGCCGTTTCGACCCTGATACTGCTCTTTTTCCTCCTTGTGGAGGTAAACGGTATAAACAGGAAACTGCAGTCGTACCTGGAAGAGAAAGAGATCTTTCAACAGAAGCTCGCAAACGCGAACAGAGCCCTGACCAAATACTCCGAAGAGCTCGAGAACGAGGTCAAAAAGAGGACCGACGAAGCGCTCGAACATCTGATGAAAAACCCTCTGACCAAACTACATAACCGTCTGAGCTTCGTAAAGCGCCTCGAGAAGAACTCGAGAGCTTCGGTAGCGATATTCAATATAGACAGGTTTCAGACATACAACGACCTTTTCGGTGCGAAAGTGGGCGACAGAATAATTCAGGAGTATGCCGCATACCTTCGCAAAACCATCCCGTATCTATATGAGATATACCATCTGCAAGGAGACGAGTTCGCCATAATCGAGCTCGATAAAAAGTCTTCCGCGACTTTTCTGGCGATGGTCAAACGGGTTGCCGAACTCGCAAAAGAGTTTCACTACAGCGACGAGAACGGAAGTTTCATACTGCAGGCCTCAATCGGTCTGTGCATAGATGAAAAACAGCCGCTCACAAAGGCCGATATGGCCCTGAAAAAAGCGAAAAATTCTAACGATAGCCTCGTTATATACAGCGAAAATCTCGTCAAAAAACAGAAGTATCTTGAAAACATAACGATGACGAAGGTTTTGAGCAAAGCCCTCAAAGAGGAGAGAATAGTTCCATACTACCAGCCGATCATCAATACGGAGACGGGGGAGGTTCACAAATATGAAGTGCTCGCCAGACTCATCGACGAAAACGGGCTCGTGATACCTCCGGCCCATTTCATATATCTGGCCAAACAGATAAAGCTATACTCCGAGCTTACGAAAATGGTTTTCGACCGGGCGATGGAGAGCATAGAGGAGCACGGACTGCACCTTAGCATAAACCTCTCGGCAGACGATATCCACCACCGCCCCACCAGGGACTACATAATAGACAGACTGGCCATGTCCGGCTTCAGCGACCATGTTACGTTCGAGCTACTCGAGTCGGAGGAGGCGAAGAGCTACGATGAGATAAGCGCTTTTATCCAACGCGTCAAACAGTACGGCGTGAAGATAGCGATAGACGATTTCGGTTCGGGCTACTCCAACTTCGCCAAAATCCTTAAACTGAAAGTCGACTACATCAAGATCGACGGCTCTTTCATCAAGAAGATCGATACAGACGCCGACTCCAGAGAATTCGTAGAGATAATTCACAGACTGGCAAACAACTACAATCTGAAAACGGTGGCGGAGTTCGTCGCGGATGAGGCCATCTACAACACGGTCAGAGGCATCGGCATAGACTTCGCACAGGGATACCACTTCGGAAAACCGAAACCGCTTGCGCAGATCATAAAACCGAAAGAACGGAAGAGCCGCGCGAAAGAGAGTGAAATAGAGAGCGCCGAGCCCCAGGATATGGTCTGGGACTGATTTTTGATACAATTCGTTTCTTCAAATGCTCTATCAAGGAAAACTGTAATGCGGAAGTTTGAACCTCAAAAAGAGAGAGCCTCCCGATTTTCATATTTTCTGTCACAGCCGCACCAGCCTTTTTTTCTGGCAGGCATCGTCTGGGCGGTTCTTGCGATGGGAGCTTTTGCTATCGGCTACACGGGTGCGTTCACGACCGCGCTCGACCCTGCCCTCCTGCACGTATACTCGATGATCTTTATAGTCATAAGCCACTTTTTCCACGGTTTTCTGCTTACGACGTTTCCCCGCTTCTGCATGAGTGCGCCTGTTCCGAAAGAGATCTATATCAAACTGTTTATGATCTACGAAGCGGGCGGAGTTCTATTCTTGACCGGCGCACTCTTTTATGCTCCGCTAGCACTCTTCGGGGCGGTTTTGACATTTGCGGGCCACGCGCTGGTCGTCAGCAACTTCAGACAGATATACCTTGCGGGAAGCTCTCCGGAAAAAAAAGACCCCTTCTGGCTGCTCGTAGCACATACGACAGGACTCGCGGTGCACTCTCTCTTTATAGCAGGCCTTCTGCTCGATCTGCTCGGTATAGACCTTCCTTGGCGAAGCGCCGCATACGGCGCAGGTTTCTACCTATACCTCATCTTTCTGACATTTACCGTCGCGCAGAGGATGATTCCGTTTTTCAGCCATGTAATGGTGAAAAAGCCTGAAAATTTCATCGCTATCGTTTACGGTGCGCTTGCTCTAAAAACACTCTTTTTTACACTCGGCTTCAGTGTAGCCGAAGCCGTCGTCACGCTGGCCGCAGCCGTATATCTGCTGAAAGAGTTTTTGGGTTGGAGACTTCCGCTCTTCAGCTCACCGGCGATTTTATGGGTACTTCACATGGGGCTCTTCTGGCTCCCCGCGGGTCTCTTCATAGACGGAGTTACATCTCTTGCGCAGGTGTGGATGCAGACATCTTTCATATTTGCGGGAATGCACCTGGTTGCCATAGGCTTCATGATCACGATCTTGATAGGGTTCGGAACGAGGGTTACACTGGGACACTCGGGGCAGGTACCGCATGCGGACAGGTTGACCGTGGCGCTCTTCTGGTTTACCGAGACCGTTGTTCTCTCGCGCTTTTTTTACTCGCTCGCGATAGGTCTCGGCCTCGATATTCCGTGGCTCTTCGACCTCTCGGCCGCGTTGTGGATGACTCTTTTCACCGCATGGGGAGCCCGTTTCGGTCCTGTACTTTTCAGAGGTAAAAAAGAGGGTTGAGCTCTACTCTTCCGAGAGACCCATCTGATCCTGATACTCCCGCATCAATCCCCTTATCTCGTTGATATAGGCCGGGATGACCCCCTCTCCCTGGCTCCACTCTACCTCTATGTCGGAACCGTACCGGGCTCCCATCTCCTCGATCTTGGTCATATACTCCTCTATCGTATCGCATACGACACTCATACCCGTCTGTTCATCCGTAAGCTCTATATACCAGCCGCCGAGCGGCTTCGCTTTTATCACCGATTTGAACTTCATTTTCTCTCCTCCTTTTTTTCTGGATACAATAGAGCTTTCGTAATATCGCTGAAGCCGAGAAGAGCCTTTGCGCCGCTCTCTCTCATGAACTTCTCCGCACTCTCTCTCCTTTTAAACGGTACCAGCCTCACCTTTGCGTCCCCTTTGGGATCGGCATCGACAAGATATACAAACCATGCGCGTTTTGCCCATATCGGTTTTTTTGTGGAATGATCGCGCACAACCATTTTCAATATATGCATTTTGATATTGCCGAAATCTCCCCAACGGTTCGGTTCGAAATAG
Source organism: Campylobacterales bacterium (assembly GCA_027072755.1). GTDB lineage: Bacteria > Campylobacterota > Campylobacteria > Campylobacterales > Hydrogenimonadaceae > Hydrogenimonas. Next base: position 9,301 of record JALSXE010000173.1, read on the forward strand.
AACTTCATCATATCCGCCGCACCGTCGAAAGCGAGGTATCTGATTTTACCGTTTTTCTCATAGTATATGAAAGCCGCTATATCAGGGTGTTTATGGACGAACTTCCCGCATACCGGACATCTGTCGAGACCGCCATATTCGCCTGATCCGGCTCTGCAGAGGGGAGATAACGCAAAAAAGAGCATTAGAACCGCTATGAATGTTACCGTTTTTTTCACAACTGACACCCCCTCTTATTCCGAAGCAGATCGATACCGCAACTGACTTTTTCGCTGTTTGTAAGCAGAGATCACATATCCAGATAGCGCACAAGACCTGCCGACAATTTCTCAAACTCCATTATGCGTGTCCCGCCGTAACGTTTGACAAATAGTTCGGCACGAGTCTTGGATGAAAACGGTATAAGGTCGTCTCCATGTGGGCCTACGAGCCGGCTGCCAAATACGTACCACGCCTTTTTCGCATCTATCCTGCCGCCGTCAAGATAATCTTTTACATACATCGTATCGATCTCGCTGCTATCTTTGACCCCATACTCCGGAAACCTGTATGGTGAAAAGTAGAAAGCGAGCATCGATTTTACGCAGCAAAAACGGATCTTCCTCCCGTTTTTCAAAACAATCTCTGTCTGGAATTTCGGATATTTGTCGACCTTTATCTGATAGAACGGGTCGAGCATGTTCGGACTGTTTCCCCAGCCGCTTTCGGACGCGCACACTACCGTCAGCATAAGCAGTGCGGCCGCCAAAACTCTCTTCATAAATCCCTCCTCGCTATAGAAGATCTCTCTTTTTAAAGAGTGTATACCCCAAAAGTGCGAAAAGTGTTCCCAGAAGAATCGGGTAGATCACGGCGTATAGCATCAAAAAGGTGTGGCCCAGAGAGTCGAGCAGATAGTAGGCGACAGGCCCTATGACGGTCAGCTCCGGATCGAAGAGCGCGATGGCCCCTATGCGAAACGCCTCGAGCGGATTGAGCATGGCTATCGTCAAAACAAGCTCGTCCGAGACTCTGTTTTGCATCATCAGTCCAATAAGGGCTATATCTATAAAGGCGAGCAGCAGGATCCATACGGTAAAGGAGAGGCCCAGGGCCACGTCATGCGACTTGACCATCGTGGAGATCAAAAAGGCTATACCCAAAAAGACACTACAGATCGAAAAGATGAGTGCCGAGTAGAGAGTTATCATCGCCCAAGGCATCTGGCCACCCTTGAAGACTCCCCATGCCACACCTACAAAAAGCGCCACGATGACCGGGAAAAAGACGGTAGCGAAACGTCCCAGGAACTTTCCCCAGTAGTACTCTTTCAGCGATATCGGAAAAGAGAGCATATACTCGAGAACGTTGCTCTCGCGATCGCTCGAGATCGACTTTACGGTCGTAATGAGAATAAAGATCGGCAAAATTATGATGGTAACCTGAATAAATACGAGCAGCAGGCGGCTCAGTCCCGTAAAACCCATTACTACCGAATCGGTGATTCCGCTTATGAAAAAGAGGCCCATCAGCCCGCCGAAAACGAAAGCGTAGACATAGAACCATCTCGCCCTGAGACTCTCTTTTATGTCCAGATAGGCTACCAGTGTGAGGTTTTTCATCTACTCTCCCCGACTCATCACTCGTCTTTTGACCTCGTCAAAATCTATAACCTCGCCGCCGCCGGCATCCTCTCTTCTCTTGTGGGCGGCAAAGCCGTATCCCATCGGCGTGACCCGGTCTGTCGAATACCACGCCCTCTTCGCATCTATCCATTCGCCGGTTTTCGCATCTTTGACCCAGATGATCGCTCTATCTTCCCACTTCTTCCCGTTTTCCTTGAACCATAGAATCGCACACCCTATATCGTCGAACTTGTAATGTTTATGACTCTTCGGGTCTACTACCTGCACCGCGAAGTTCCTGTCGCTAATGGCCATTTTGCAGCGCTCGCACATATCTCGGTCCCAGTGCATCTTTTCGGGGTTTCTCCACTCCCTCTTTTCGCACCCGCCGAAACCGGCCATGAAAGAGAAGCCTACCAGCAGAACCAGCATCCATTTAAATATTCTCATCTTCTACCACCTTTCCCAGATCCATGTAAATTTTACGATTCACAAGCCCCTCTACCTCTTCGAGGCGGTGGGTTATGAAGATCGACGAGTGTTCGTAATCCAAAGAGTCGAGCAGCCTGTAGAAGTGTTCCCTCGCTTTCGGGTCCAGATTTGCGGTCGGCTCGTCGAAAACAAGCAGACGACTCCTTTTTGCAAGTGCTATGGCGATAAGCAGTTTCTGCTTCATACCGCCCGATAGTTTGAAAAAGGGCTTGTCCATATGCCTCTTCAGATCCAGTTCCATTGCCTCAGACTGCGCTATTATACGCTTCTTTTCAACCCCGGTGCTCCTGTGCACGAAAGCGAGCAGTTCCGAGAGGCTCAATTTCACGGGAGGCGGCATCTGCGGTATAAAGCCAATATTCTCGAGCACCTTTACTCTCTCTTTGACCGGATCGTAACCCTCTACCCGTATCGTACCGCCGTCGAGATGGTAAAATCCCAAAACCGCCCGCACCAGTGTCGTCTTCCCCGCGCCGTTTGGACCCATTATCGCTATCCGCTCTCCAAGAGCGATATCGAGCGTGACATCGTCGAGTACCCTCGCTCCCATGAATCTCTTGGTTACATTCCGCGCTTCGACAATATTCACGCCGCTCCTTTAAACGAGATCTTTAAGTCTGAATGTGTAATTATACGCATCGGTGTGGCAAACGTCAAAACATCTGGCACACAGTGTGCAGTCACCGTTTATTACGATCTGCCTGTCTATACCCTTCTCTTTTCTCTCTTTGTCGTATTTTGGCTTCGTAAACTCCAAAACATGATTTTCGAAACAGGCATCCAGACACGCTCCGCAGTGGTCGCACTTCTGCATATCCCACTGCACCCTGGTAGCACTTACCCAACCCAAAAAGTTGTATGTGGTGCCGACGGGGCAGATATATTTGCACCACATCCTTCTGGAGTAGAATATCTCGAAGAGCAGAATCACGAGAACCCAGACGATCGCCAGGCTCCAACCGTAAGTGATGAAACGGCTTAATATCCCTATCGGGTTGATCACCTCGAAGACAAGATAGCCGTCTACGAATGTGACTATCAGGATGACGAGCCAGAACGCGAAACGGATTCTCGGATCCCAGCTTCTCTCCTTTATCCACTTTTTCGAAACCAGTTTCTGGTGGATATACTCCCCTATCTCGCTGATCACCCCGTAAGGGCAGGCCCAGGCGCAAAAGCTCTTGCCGCCTACGAGCAGATAGAAAACGGCGATCGTCACGGAGCCGATGATCATATTGGTATGAAGTTTGTGCGTCGCGATAAATGTCTCCATAACCGTAAAGAGATCTATAAGGTGAAATCCGAGCAGCCTGGAACCGTTCATGGTCCCCTCCAGCAGCTGTATATCTATATGATACGACAAAAAGAAGGCGATATTTATGACTATTACGCTCATCCAGCGCCAAAAACGCCATGTAGGGCGGATGCCTCCGCTTCTGCTCCTATAGTAGAAGGTCGACAGAAACGGCGCGCGTATGATCTCCCTTATGCTGCTGTTGTATCTATCCATTCTCTATCCTTTTGGATACGGGTCTCTATCTGTTGGCCGCATCCAGTTTCTCTTTGAACGTTCCTATCTCTTTACTGAGCACTTTTAGATCGTCGTCGCTCATCTTCGAAAGCAGACCGTACATGACATAGTTTTTGCGTCTGCCCGATTTGAAGCTTGTCAATGCGTCATAAACATAGGCCTCGCTCTTTCCTATAAGTCTAGGCCCTACGGCTCCCTCTCCGTTGACGCCGTGGCATGAGGAGCACTTCTGCTTGTAGAGCGGACTCACTTTAAACGCCATCGCGCTTCCTGCGCGCTCTTTGAGCGCTTTGAGCTTTTTGGCCACCTCATCCTCCTCCTCTTTGCGTTTTTCGACTTCGCTCTCCTCCGGCTGTTTCACTACAGGCTCCGAGACACTTGCAAGAGGCACCTCTTTGGATTTCTCTATGATTTCATGTATCTGTTTGAAGCGCTCGGCCTTCCTGTCGAGCTCCATCATGAAAACGACCGCCCACAACGCCAAGAGTGTGGCTACGGCGGCGATAATATGTCTGATCATTGCTGTCCTTTTCTAAGTTCTTGAATCTGACGATTGAATTTCGCTATCTCCGAAGCGATGCTTTTAAGTTTATTGTCATCCATTTTTCCGACAAGCTCTTTCATAAGCGCGTTCTTTTTTTCTCCCGACCTGAATTCCAGCAAACGCTTATATATAAAATCACCGTCTTTTCCCAGCAGGGAGGGCCCTATGACCCCGTTGGCGTAATCGTCATGGCATGGTGAACACTTGACAATGAAGTCGCGGCTCATCTTCTTGATCATCATCGTAACCATCACACGCTCATACGGAGAGCGGATGTTCAGGTACGCATCCAGAGTGGTGCGTCGCTTCTCTTCGTGCGTCTCATTCGCCTTCTCTTTGTTATACGAGTAGTAGAACTCTCCGCTGTTCTCTTCAGAGGCCTCTTCGCCCGCACTCCTCTTCACGGCACCCGGCGTCACCTTGATCTGGCCGGATACGGCCTGCTGCGTCTGCGGCTTCTCCTCTCTCTTCTCTTCACAGCCGGCGAAACCTATGGCCAGAATAACCGAAAACGTAAACGCCGATATCTTTTTAAACATTGCTATTCCCTCCCTTTTTGTATATCTCCGCATAGCTCTTACGAGGTATGATTTTTATGACATCTGCCGGGCAGAGTTCTACACAGGCTCCGCATCCGTTGCACGCCTCTCTGATCTCGGGTAGCATACCTCCGCCCTCGGCCGCGACCATACCTATCGCGAGCGTATGGTCAGGATGGAAAGGACACATATCGGCACATATCGTACACGACTCTTCGCCCCTGTGTTTTTCGAGCTTGAGAAGCAGCTCTTTTTGAAGCTGAACCTTTTCGGGGTCGTTCGGCGAAATCTTCACCCTTCTTTCGCTGCGCTCGGCCGCGGTCAGAACCTTCGTATGGTCATATATTCGATCTATTCCGCTGTCGGGGACCGGTTTGCCGATTTTAGCGAGGCATCCGTCAGGATCGTGAACCAGCGCGACACCCATGTGGACATACTCTATACTGTCGTGCTCATGATCCAGTGCACCGCTCGGACAGGCCAGAATACAGGGAAACGCTTCGCAGAGATAGCAGCCCCGTTCCCTCGGCTCTATGTATGCCATACCGACTCCCGCCTTGCCGTCGATATCCTCTAGCAAGATAGAGTCGTAGGGACATACCTGCAGGCACTGCCCGCACTTGATGCAGAGGCCCAGAAAAATGTCCTCGTCCACCGCACCCGGGGGCCTCAGCCGAAGCTCTTTCGGTTTCAGGTATGGTCCCCCTACGATTCCGGCCGCGGCGGCAAGCCCCAAAACCCCGAGCCCCGAGATCTGCTGCATAAACTTACGACGTTTTTTCTCTTCAGGTGTCATTGCGCTACCCCTCTTTCAAGATCTTTTTCGAACATAACGGGATGGGCATCGCTGAGCAGCTTTACAGGCTCCGATATCGGTGCCAGCTTAGCCAGGAAATTCATGATCGTGATAACCGGCGAGGCGTAGAAAAATTTTATATTGGGATTTAGAAGCCACATTCTGTCGGCATAGTAGTAGAGGGTGTACGGGGTATCCCCTACTCCATCCCTGTCTTTGTCGAACCCCCGGTAGTCGTCCCAGTAGTTTCCGTCCCAGTGATTCTGTGACGAGTGCATCAATGTTTCGTCGTCGTCGACCACGTTTTCTATATTCCCTTTGAAGATGTTGCCTACAATGTTGTTGGCAATGCTTAGCGAATGGAAGTGGATCCCCTCCGAATTGTATATGATTCTGTTACCCTCTATCGTGTTGTTCTGATCGGGCTGGTACGGTGATCGGTCGATATATAGCCCTCTGGCACAGTAGATGACGGTATTGTCCTTTAAGACAAAATTGCTCGCATCTTTCAGGCCGATACCAAGACCGGTGGTTCCGAGCGAGTTTTTTATAACGTTTCCTATCGCCACCGTATCCCTCGAATACATGAAAAATATGCCTACCGAATTGTGCTCGTACCTGTTGTAGAGCACATCGTTTCTTCCCGTATACATGAAATGGAGCGAATACCTGCTGTACTCTCCGAAGTTGTGTGCTATCGTATTGCCGTGCGAATACCAGACAACCACATCCCTCGAATGGGTAACGTAGTTGCCGCTGATATTGTTGTCGGTGCTGTACCAGAGCCTTATGGCGTCGCCTCTAAGCCCCAGCGAATAGGGTTTGGAGCGTATCCAGTTTCGTGTTATCGCGGAGTGTTTCGCCTGCTCCATATCTATACCGAATAGGCAGTCGTCAATTTTACAGTTGTCGACCGTGACATGCTCCGCATTTTTTATCGATACACCGGCATCGATGGACTGATGCTCGCTTCCGCTTCCCACTATCGTAAGGTTTTTCAGGGTCACATAGGAGCTTCTGATTTTCACTACCGTGCCGTTACCGTCACCGACAATTTTCGCACCTCTGTCGACTCCGTCTATGATCAGAGGCTTCTTTATGACTATATTGCCCCTGTACACTCCTGCCGGAAGTTCCAGTTTCGAACCCGGCTCCGCACGATCTATCGCCTCCTGCAGAATATTGGCACCCGCCAGCGAGACAATGAACAAAATCAGAGCGCAGGTTTTCGGCACCATTGTCCCCTATGCCGCCTCGGCCTGCTGTTTACGTGCTTTTCGCTTCGAGATGATAGCGAGCAGACTGAAGAGGCTGATCGCCAGCAGAAGCCAGAATCCGGTCGTCGGGTATGAGTGTGTCGTAAACTGTGCCACTTTCCCGTCACCGAATACCGTGGGCATGAACGGTTTTATCTTGAATGCTCCCCACGAGTGCATGTGATGGCCGAACCAGTAGAGCCAGTAGGCGTAGAAGCCGATGAAAATAAGGGGCAGGAATACCGGTATAAGCATCAATATATCGAGGATTTTGGAATCATAAAGAATATAGTAGACCATCAAAAGAGCTACGAAAACAAGAGCATAGGGTGCCAGAGCCCTCAAATAGGGTGCACCCCTCTCCATCGGATCCATCCCGATATAGTGGTTGATAGTGTTCATCTCATGGACATCGCCGCTGAAACCGTCGAAATGGTAATAGACCGGGATACCTTCGGGAAACGTCTCTTTGGGATAGTTCGGCGCCTCCAGCGCCACATACCAGATGGGAGCGCTGACAACGGAGAGTTCGGCATCCTCTTCAATCATCTTCTTCAGATCGCCGACCGCATCTTCGGGTGTGGAGTTGCTGACATACTGACCCTTCTGGTAGTAGTTCCACACCTTATAGGAGATTGCCGGGATCTCGTCGGCTTTGCCGATTCTGGCCAACTCTACCACATCGTGCGTGAAGACTGCCGGAATCACGAACCAGTAGAGCAGAATTCCCAGTGCAATCGAGGTAAATATCCTCGACTTTACCAGTGAGCTTTTCATAAGCGGTTCCTTTCGTAGGGAAATTGGTTGATTATACCCCAATTGCCTGTAAAAATATTTTGATTACGGTCAACAATATATTCATAAATTATAAACTGCATCCTTT
>JALSXE010000174.1:0-1011 GCA_027072755.1 Campylobacterales bacterium
AGAAACGCCATCATAAGAAGGCTTCCGGCAGTAGAGACGCTGGGAGCGGTCACGGTGGTATGTTCCGACAAGACCGGAACGCTTACGAAAAACGAGATGACGGTCAGAAACATCGCGGCGGCAGAGGAGCTTTTTGAGCTTACAGGCACCGGCTACGACCCGCACGGCGACTTTATAGCGGGCGGCAAAAGCGTTGAGCCTTCCGCTTTCAAGATAGCGGAGCAGATGGCCAAATGCGCCGTTTTGTGCAGCGATGCCGAGCTTCAGCAGAGCGAAAGCGGCTGGGTAGTTCACGGCGATCCGATGGAGGGTGCGCTTCTTGCGGCGGCGATGAAACTGGGAGCCGATATAGATAATGTAAGAAGTGAATACCCGAGGGTCGACCTCATACCGTTCGAGTCGGAGCACCGTTTCATGGCCACCCTGCACCACTCCCACACCAAAGAGGCTTTCATAGTCGTAAAGGGAGCGCCCGAGAGCCTGCTTGCGATGTGCGACCGGCAGATGCGAAACGATGGGAGCGAAGCACCTATAGACAAAGGCTACTGGAGCGGCAGAATCGAAGAGCTTGCCCGACGCGGCCAGAGGGTCATAGCCCTGGCCGTAAAAAATACGGAGTTCACAAAAACCGCACTCACCTTCGACGACGTAAAAGAGGGTTTCGTGATGCTCGGGATGTTCGGCATGATCGACCCGCCGCGCGTAGAGGCGATAGAGGCGGTAAAAGCGTGCCAAAACGCCGGAATAAGGGTCAAGATGATAACCGGAGACCACGCCTCCACGGCACTGGCGATAGCCAAAAAGCTCAAGCTGAAAAACTGCGAAGAGGCGCTTACGGGCGAGCAGATGGAGGAGATGGGGGAGGATGAGCTCAAAAAGGCGGTCGCAAGCGTGGATGTATATGCGCGTGTAAGTCCGGAGCACAAGCTGGTCCTGGTCAAGCTTCTCCAGGAGCAAGGCAACATAGTCGCCATGACGGGAGACGGGGTGAACGACGCACCGGCGCTCAAG
>JALSXE010000175.1:0-1009 GCA_027072755.1 Campylobacterales bacterium
CGAGGGACTCATATTTGTGTATCTCTTTCGTACTATTGTCAACGATAGGCTGAAAGTAGCAGATTATATCGTTCGACTCGATTGCCCTCTTTATCTTTTTTAGTATCTGCAGGTTTTTTTGCGCTTTGTCGTGCTCTTTTTGCACAAGGTCGTTGGCGACGATGAAATCGAGCTTCTTTTCCATTAGCTCTTTCAATCCGTACTTGGCGTTTTCGAGCGCGTTGCGACCGTAGGAGAAGCTTACGAGTACAGAAACGGCATAGTCGATCTCGTCGAGGCTGATTCCGGTTTCGTTGACCCTTTTTTGAAACTTTTTCAGCTGCTCAATGATGAAGTCGGCTTTATAGGCGCAAATTTTTTTATCTTTCGCAAAGGCGTATTCGCCGTTTCCAAGCACGTATACCCTTTCGAACTCGCACTCTTTCGGAATATATTCGAAAAGTTTATGTGCGAACTTCTCCTCTATCGTCTGTGTCAGCTTCTGTCCGTAAAACTTCTCTATATCCTCAAAACCCTCGATCTTGACGAGCACCATAATCGTCTCCATGCACGAATCTATCAGATCGTGCAGCTGTTTTCTGGGGTTCATTATATCCGTAATGTCGCTTCTGAGGGCGATATACTCTATTATCTCTCCGTTTTGATCGAGGATCGGCTTTATCGTCGTATTTACATAGTAGAAATTTCCGCTTTTCTTTCTGTTTTTGAGAACCCCGTGCCATATCTCTTTTCTCTCTTTTATCGTCTTCCACATATCCCTGAAAAGCTCGGGCGGATTGTCCGGATGTCTGACTATGTTGTGCGGTTTTCCTATCAGCTCCTCTTTCGTATATTCGGAGATTTCGCAGAATGCGTCGTTGACATAGGTTATGACTCCTCTCGGGTCCGTCTTCGAGACTATGTTCCCGGCATCCGTAACCTCCTGGTACTGGCGTAGCAGGTTGAGGTTCTTTGCCGCCTCCTCCTTCAGGTAGAGCTTCTCCACGATGTTGTTGAGCACTCCGAGAAA
>JALSXE010000176.1:0-1008 GCA_027072755.1 Campylobacterales bacterium
TACACCGTTTGCGTCTTTAAGGAGTGCAAGAGCCAGGTGAATAGGTGCATTTATGCTCTCGTTGCTCTCTATCTTTTCACCGAGCTCCAGCTTTTTGAGAACGATCTTGTTGTCACTTTTGAGTTTTCCTCTGTCGATCTCATATTTGAGCTTGAGCCACATTCTTCCGTCTTTGATCGCGTAGCCTATATATTTTCCGGTATACGGCGACAGATCGGTAACATCCAGGTTTCTGAAGTCTACATCGACACTGCTCTTTTTCAGCGGATCTTTCGAATCGACAAGCGCGTCTATCTTCGCCATACCGTACTTCTGTACCACACCTTTAAGTGCCACTTTCGCCACATCGTCGGCGATATTGTTTATTCCGATCGCATCACCGTTGAGGTCGTGAATATGGGTTTTAAACGGAAGCGGCAGAGAGAGGTCGGAAAAGTCGCTGCTGCCGTTTACGATTTTAAGGTTTGTTACACTGAAACCGAAAGGTTCCTTCTTTTCTCTCTTTTTCGCTTTTCTGCTCTTCGGTTCAGCTCCTTTTCTTACAAGAAGTCCGTCCAGGTTTGTCGAACGGTCTGTGTCGATATCTACTCTCACGTAGGGCTCCGCTATCTCGACGGTATCGATCTTCATACTCTCAGGAAAGAGCTGAAGATGAGCGCCCGATACGATCAGCTTTTTCAGTGATGCGATCTTTTGGCGTTTGATCGAGTGGTCGATCTGCAGGTCGTTCAAAGAGAAGCCGAAGTCGATTTCGGCTTCCGGTCTGCTTTTTCGGCTATATTTTACCGACACCTCGGCTGCAGTATATCCGCGCGGAATATCTATATTTACAAACTCTTTTATATATGGAAGATAGGGCGAAAGAGCCACTCTGTCGGCTTTCAGTTTAAGGTTGCTCTCGAGAGGGTTCAGCAGAAAATCTCCCTCTGCGGCGATTCTCCCTTCTGAAGGAGTCTTGAGAGAGAGTGAAAAGGGTGCGGCCTCTTTTTGCGGATAGCTGAACTCTTT
>JALSXE010000177.1:0-1008 GCA_027072755.1 Campylobacterales bacterium
TATCACGGTCTTTATTTGCCAGATCGACAAGTTGCCGCGCTGTTTCCACCGCTTGAGTGGCAGTGAAAATGACCGCCTCGGCGAAAAAGTCGAGCCAGGCTTCCCAGTCACCGGTCAGACGCACATTGTTGAGCAATTCGTAGTAATACCGGCGGTGTGTTTTGAAATAGAGGCTCAGGTAGAGCATGGGTTTCTGGAGTACTTTTCGCTCGCACAGAAGCAGCGTGATCAGGAGCCGTCCAAGACGGCCGTTGCCATCCAGAAACGGATGGATGGTCTCGAACTGCACATGGGCCAGAGCAGCTTTAAGGAGCGCAGGGGTCGGTTCCGGCTGGTCGTGCAGAAATAATTCCAGTTTGCCCATGCACTCCATAACCTGCTCGGCCGGGGGAGGGACAAAAGCTGCGTTGCCGGGCCGGGTGCCGCCGATCCAGTTCTGGGTCCTGCGGAACTCGCCCGGTGTCTGGTTGCTGCCCCGCCCCTTGGCAAGCAATATGGAGTGCATCTCTTTTATCAGACGCAGTGACAGCGGGAACCCCTCGGCCAGTCGTGCAAGGCCATGGTCCAGGGCTGCCACATAGTTGCTCACTTCCCGGACATCATCCATCGGCACACCGGGCTCCATGTCCAATTCGAAAAGCAGGAGATCGGAGAGCGATGACTGCGTTCCCTCGATCATCGAGGAGAGAACCGCCTCCTTGCGGACATACATATAGAGGAACAGGGAGATATCAGGCAGGAAGGTGGAAATACTGTCCAACCGCCCGAGAGAAAGCAGCGCCTGGTCGAACTTGCCGCGCAACTCCGGCGTCCATTCAATGGGCGGTTTCGGAGGTAGCGGAGCGGGGACAAAGGCCCGGGCCTTCTCACCCGCTGTTGTTATGGTTACGTGATGTCCCTGGGGTTCTCGTTTCATCGTTTTCCCGTATCCTAAAACAGGACCTTTTGTTATTTTAGGATATGGCCTTATTCTAAAATAACAAAAGGTGTGTCAAGAGTCAAACAGCG
>JALSXE010000178.1:0-1005 GCA_027072755.1 Campylobacterales bacterium
CTGATGCACGGCAAAACACGCCGCGGCGCGCTGGTTTTCGATATAGCCGATCTCATCAAAGACGCTATCGTGCTACCTCAAGCCTTTATCAGTGCCAAAGAGGGAGTGGACGATCAGACCTTCCGCACACAATGCCTGCAACGCTTCGTCGAGCATGGCGCGCTCGGTTTTCTCTTCGATCGTGTCGAGGCGATCTGCGAACTATTCGGAGCGCGATCATGATGGTGATCTTCGTCTCCGAGTGCGAAAAAGGGGCCATCAAGCGCACCCGACGCATTCTCGACAGCTTCGCGGATCGGATCGGTACCAATACCTGGCGCACCATCATCACCAAAGAGGGACTGAAGGCCGTCCATAAGCTCCTTAGAAAAACCGCCACCAAAAGTACGGCAGTCTCCTGCCACTGGATCCGCAGCCGCAACCGTAGCGATCTGCTGTGGATCGTGGGGAATCGGGATCGTTTCAACACCCAGGGCGTCGTTCCCGTACACCGCACCTCCATCGATCTGCTCGAGCAATACGAAGAGAATGACTGGAGAGATCTCGATCTTATGAAACCGCTTTCTGCCGTAGCCGCACTACTGCATGACTGGGGCAAGGCAAGCCGCTGTTTTCAGGAAAAGCTACGCGATCACACACCCAAAGCCGACGCCCTGCGCCACGAGTGGGTAAGTGTCTTGCTCTTCGGCTCTTTTATCGCCGTCGATCCCGATAGCTGGAGAGAACGGATCCTTAACGACCATATGGATACCGAACAGATACTTCAGAGGCTTGAATCGTTTAATTTTGAAGAGTTTCTCACCTTTTCCCTCGATGCACAACTGATTGCATGGCTGGTTATTTCCCATCACCGCTTACCGCTCTTCGCGGACAGAAACATCAACGTCGGCAGAGAGAGCCTAATGCCCGATCTGGAGGAGTTTTTTTATACCGTCAAAGAAGTATGGGGGTATCGCAACCATAAAGAAGACCCGGCACCATGCTTTGAGTTTCCTAATGGACTGC
>JALSXE010000179.1:0-4395 GCA_027072755.1 Campylobacterales bacterium
CAGCGAAGCTACGGTAAATAGACCCAAAAAGGCGTAAGAGAGCCATGTAAAAAGCGGCTTTTGCAGGTAGAGAAGCCCCTGAGCCGCCGCACCGCACATATAGGCGAAAGCGAGTATCTTTCCTGCCCCCACCCTGTCTATCCAGACTCCGAACAGATAGCTCGTCAGCGTCTGCACCCCGGTCGAGACCACGAAAAGAAGGGGAATCATCACGGTTTCGATTCCTATATCTTTAGCCTGCATTGTGAAAAATGCGTCACTGAAGATGAAAATAAGGAAAAAGAAGTAGAAAAATAGCGATCCGATCGTCGACCTGTCTCTCTTTGTAAGCACGAAGCGTCTGCTATTTCGAACCTTTTTCCCGGGAACATCTTCTACAAAGAGCACCACTATGATAAGCCCTATGAGTCCGGGAACAAGAGTCGCAAAAAAGATGTTGCGGATCATATTTTCGCTCTCGCCGAGAAAGTAGAGGAGCCCAAGCAGAAGAAGTGTACCGCTCAACTCACCGCCGATATCCAACGTTTTGTGAAAGCCGAAAGTTCTGCCGGAGCTTCGCTCTTTGCTGTAGTGAGCTATCATAAGATCCTTCGGTGCAGAGCGGAGACCTTTCCCGAGTCGCTCGAGGGCTCTCAGCCCCGCGACACTCTTGTAGCCGTGGGTAAACCCTATAAGCGGTTTGCTTATGGCCGAAAGCGCGTACCCGCCGACTACGAGCGGTTTCACAATGCCGTACCTATCGCTGATATAGCCCGAAACGAGACGCAATATGTAAGATACGAAAGTGGCGATCGCCACTATGATGCCGAGCTTGTCCATACCTTCATGAAGTACGGTTACGACAAAGATCGGAAGAATCGGATTTATCATGGCCGTAGCCATGTCGGTAAAAAAGCTTACCCATCCGAGCATCACGACATTTTTGTCTATCGTCTTCATAGTTTCGGCAGATCGTTTAGAGATTTCGGTAAAGGTCTATCTTTCAGCGCTATCACGCCTGTTGCGGGAATTCCTAGTTTAAGGTGCGGATCGACTTTGAGAGGCTTTATGTGTACCGCAAAGACCCGCTGTATACGGTCGCTCCTTACATTCACCTCTTTCGGTGTAAATTCGGCCCGCTGCGCTATACGGACAACTTTCGCTTCAATGGGACGGTCAGGATACGAATCGAGAAATATGACCGCCCTGTCTCCTATTTTGATCTTTCCGTTCTCTATGGTGTCGACAAATATCTTGAGATAGAGCGAATCGGGGTCGATAAGTGTGGCGACCGCCATTCCGCCGCCCAGCACCTCTCCGGGATTTGCGATCTTCTCCACCACGAAGCCCTCAACCGGTGAGCGCAGTGTCATCTCTTCCATCATCGACTCGACCTCCGATCTGGCCGCAGCAACCGCTTTGACCCCCTCTTTAAGTGCACTTATGAGCTCTTCGAGAGCCTCCACCTTTTTCTGCATCGCCCTCGCCTGCTTAAGGTCCGCTTTCGACAGGCTAATCGCCGCGGCTACCTCCTCTTTTTTGTGTATTAGAGCTTTGAGTTTCTGTTTGTCCGTATTGAGCTTGAGTTCCGCTTTTTCGAGCATCTCTTTTTGAATGAGTCTCTTTTCATAAAGATCTCTGGTTCGGTTATAGTCTCGAATATCCTGTTCCACAGCCTCTTTGAGTGCGGCGATCTCGGCTTTCAGCTGCGCTTTTTTCGATTCTGCGCCGCGCAGGGCCGCATTCGCTTTCTCGAGCAGGAGGGGAGTGCTCTTTTTTGAAATTTCGAGTTCGGTTCTTTTAGCGGAGAGTTCATCTCTTTTCGCCTGCTCCTCGGCACCTATGCGGGTGAGTCTGGCTTTCAGTTCGTCACTTTTGAGCACCGCTATAACCTGACCCCTCTTTATCGCGTCGCCTTCTTGCACGAGGATCTTTGCCAATCTTCCCGGATATTTGACGTTTAGTGTGATCAGGTCGCCGTCGATGTGCCCCACTCCCTGAACGAGACCGGGCGGCAGCTCTTTGGGATTGAGTTTCTCGTAGATCATGAAGGCGGCAAGAGAGAGAAGCACTACGGCAAAGATGCCGAGCCAATATTTTTTCGCAAGCTTCATGCTACACTCTTTCGAAGTGTTGCAAAAACCACTCTTTTGCGATGAGAGAGACCTTTTCGAGGGCACCGGGCTCCTCAAAAAGGTGTGTGGCGCCGGGTATCAGGACGAGCCTCTTCTCACATCTTAGACGCTCATAGGCCGCTTCATTAAGATCGATGACGCCGTAATCGGCTCCACCCACGATCAGCAGCGTCGGCGCCTCTACGCGATCTATGATATCGAGCGCCATATCGGGCCGCCCTCCTCTTGATACTATCGCGCAGACTCTGTGCTCCGTAATTACCGAAGCCTTCAGCGCCGCGGCGGAACCGGTACTGGCTCCGAAATAGCCAAGATCCAGAGCTGCGGTCCGTTCTATCGATTTGATCCATTCGGTCGCAAGCACAAGACGGGAGGCAAGAAGGTCTATATCGAAAACGTTTCTTCTGTCTGCCTCCTCATCCTCCATCAGAAGATCGAAAAGAAGAGTGGCCATACCCGCTTCATGGAGTACGGACGCCACATAGTTGTTTCTGGAACTGAAGCGGCTGCTACCGCTTCCGTGTGCGAAGAGGACGATCGACGATGCACCTTCGGGTATCGCCAGAAAACCGCCTACACTCACACCGTCACTCTCTATTCTCACCTCCTTCTGATATGAACGGAACTCTTCAAGTCTCATGCTCTCTCCTTTGCTGCGATGGTGTGGAATTCAGATCTTCTATAACTTCTGCCGCCGCCATTCTGCCCGCTTCTATAACTTCGGACGCCTTGTGGAAATCGAAAGTGCCGCATACATGCATCGAGATATTAACCATGACATCGGGAGGGTAACCGGCTATCCTGTATCTTGTCAGTGCATCCTGCATTGTATCGAATGTTTTGTCGAGTATATCGAACATCGTGAATTTCCTATCCTCTTTGGCTTTCAGGAAGAGATCTTTGACAGCCGTCTCTATCTTCCGTTTTCTCTCGTCCTCACTCTTTTCCGTTTTAAGATTCGGCTTGGGAGTCTCGGCATATAGGTTGACCCCGACGATCAAATCCGTAAGGTCGGATTGCGTAGGAGCGACCGGAAGCGGGTTCAGCGCTCCTCCGTCTACAAGCACCATATTCTCTCTGGTTACAGGTGTAAATACCGAGGGAATGGCGATCGAAGCGCGTATCGCTTCGAGCAGGTTCCCCTGCTGGAACCAGACCTCTTTTTTGCGAACAATGTCCGTAGATACGGCCGTATATTTTATGGGCAGATCTTCGATGTTTGTATCGCCGATCATCGTAGAGAGTTTCTCAAAGACCTTCTCGCCCTCGATTATGCCGCCGCGTGAGAATGAGATATCGAGGAGATATGCAACATCCAGAGCATCTAGCCCGAGCACCCACTCCCTGTACTCATCGAGTTTCCCGCAGGCATAGAGCCCGCCGATCAACGCCCCCATCGAAGCGCCGCTTATCGAAGCGATCTCATAACCCCTCTTAAGCAAAACGTCGATAACCCCTATATGGGCATACCCTCTCGCGCCTCCGCTTCCAAGTACCAAAGAGACTCTCTTTTTAGCCATCTTCTCTTCTCATTCCCGATATGAACATATCTACGACCTTGGAGGCGTCATCAACCAGTTCCCCGCCGTTATTTAGCCAGTATTCGACAAATCCTGTCGTGTAAGCGTTGAAGAGGTAGGCGCTTTTTCTGTGATTCTCTTCTCTCATCGGCTCCGTCTCGCTCAGCCTTTCGAAAACAGTGGTCAGGAAGTCATAAATGGGAGCCGCCGGTTCGCTTTTTCGAGTGTTCATCTTCACGAAAAAGAGCGGATCTCCGATTACCGGATGGCGCATCGCCTCTTTTTTCGAAATGAACGCACTGAACTTTAGCTCAACAAACTTTTCGAGCAGATCTATCGGATCGGTAACTCCCGCAGTCGCCTCAATCAGCTCCTCGTGAAAGTTTCTTATCTGAAACTCTATATATTCGAAAAAGAGCTGCTCTTTGGATGGAAAAATTTTATACAGAGCACCGACGGAGAGGCCGGTATGCTCCGCGATCTCCTGCATCTTGATGCTTTCGAAACCGACTTTTTCGAAATACTCCGATACCTTTTCGAGTACAAGGTTTTTTTTGGTCTCCAGTACCTTCTCTCTGATCAACTCTTTCACATCACACCTTCAACAATAAATATAATGTTTATCGGTTTTACGCCAAAAGCGTAAAACCTTCTCGAAATCTTCGATTTCGAAGCTTCAGGGGGTTGTAGGGCCGCTCACCCCTGCCGAATTGCGGGCCTTGCCTTAAATTTACGAAGCATCAAAATGTTAAATCTATTTT
>JALSXE010000180.1:0-16794 GCA_027072755.1 Campylobacterales bacterium
GGATTCAAAGATATGAGCCGTCTTGCGAAGAGTTCACCCGTTATGTGGGAGGAGATATTCAAACAGAACCGCGGAAATCTTCTTGAAGCGATGGACCATTTCGAAGAGGAGCTGCAAAGATGCAGACAGATGATAAACAACTCCGACTGGGAGGGCCTTAAAAGGTGGATGGAGGACGCAAACAGGCTCCACGAGATCCTCTAACCTCCGTTTTCGGTCGCATAGCAATAGACTACTTCTTTTCACGCAGCTTTTCGAGCAGCCTCTCGTAAGAGCTTCTGTCGATTTTTATGGCCTTCCCTTCGAAAACATTGGCATACAGACTCTCCGCCGTCTGAGCCGCCTCTTTCGACTCGGATATATACGGCAGCAGCCGCTGAAGCATCTCGATCTCGCTTTTTGCGCTGCGAAACCGCTCTTTTCTACTTCGCCGTTTCCGTCCAAACCGCAAAAGAGCGTACATAAACGCCATTCCCGCGACAAAAGAGAGAAGCGGCCACAGATAGCCCCCGTAGGGTGAAACAGGCTCCTTGGAGCCCTTCTTTTCCCGCATCTCGTTTCTCTCGGAATGCTCCACGCCGCCTCCTGTGACCTCTATCTGTATGGGTTCGCTATAAACCCTCACCGTTCGCTCCTTCGCCGGATCGAAAAATTCGATCTCAAACTCCGGAATCGTAAACGATCTTTGCGCGATCAGCACATATTTTCTCTCCCAGCTTCCGCCGTAGACCCCACCCCTGTAACTCTTTTCGATCTTCGGCGGCTCCGCATATATCGTCACGCCCGGGATTCTGAGCGGCGGAAACTCCAAATCGTCTATATTCCCTTCGGCTTCTACTCGGACGGTAAGAGTTACCGGAGCCCCGGCCTCAACCCTTTTCGGCGATGCATCGACTCTTATCGAGTACCTGCCCACAAGCTTCAAGCCGTCCGGCAGCGGTTTTACATGAAGTGCCACCGGCTTAGAGGCGACCGTTCTCCACTGAGGCTGCCTCACTATAAAGCCGAAAGCGTCGCGAATCTTCTTCGCCGTCGCCACTTTCACCTCGGCCGGACCTATAGTCAAATCACCCGCCTTTTGAGGGAAAAAGAGGTAGCGGACCTCATGCACAAGGTAATCCCCTTCGCTATAACGTCTGGGTTTGCCTACCCTTTTGACCCAAAAATCCTCATACTTTAAGGGAACGAAATCGACACTCATCACAGGTACGCTCCGCCTCTCTTTGAAGCGTATGACGACCTCTACCGTCTCTCCGACATACGCCCACTTTCGGCTTACGTTCAACTCCACTCCGAAGTCCCCTTTTCTCTCTGAAAGATTCCTTTTCACCTGCAGAAAAATCGGTTTCGTCACCTCCTCTTTGCCGTCTACAACCACTTTGAAAGATGGGATCGTCAAACTCTTTTTCGGTGTGAACGAATACATCTGGGACCACTTCAAAAGGGTTCTGTTGCCTTCAAACCACTCAAGCCTCCGACTCCCCTCCGTCGTAACCTTTTCACCGCCTATCGATTCGATCTTAGGAAACTCGACCCTATCGCCCACGGCCTCTATCTCATACTCGACCGTCTCACCCGATATGACCGGATTTTCATCGACACGTGCGATTACATCCGCCAAAAGAGGCATAATGAGAAGCAGCCCCAGAGTAATTACTCTTCTACCACTTTTTAGCATCCATATTCTCCTCGGGCGGTATTAGCGGGTAGAGTTTCGATTTCAGCGGGCGGTTCTGAATCATGCGCATCCACTTCTTCTCTTCGGCTTCACTCAGCTTCCTCGTTCTCCCATCGCCCTTTTTGCCTCCGGCTCTGGAGCTTTTTTGTGCAGACTCTTTCGCAGACGCTCCCCCCTTTTTTCTATATTTGCTTTCGTCACCCTTGCCCGATCCGCTCTTTTTCCTCTTTTTTTGCTCTCGCAAAATCTTCATCACAAGCTCCAGATTGGCCTTCGCATCCGCATCTTCACCCAGTCCGAGCACTTTTCGGTAGAGCTCCGCACCCTTTTGGAGCTCTCCGAGCTTCACATAGCAGTTGGCCATGGAGTAGAGTTTGGCCATCTCCAGCTTTCTGTCATCGGTTACTATCTTTGCGTATGTCTGAAGCGCCCTTTTATAGCGTCCGCTTTTATAGTAGCTTCCGGCAAGATCGAACCAGACTTCGTTTTTGGGCTGGCTCGTACTAAGCTTTTCAAACGCTTCTATGCTTCTGTTGTAGTCTCCGCTCAAATATGCTCTCTCACCCTTCTCTATCAGTTTGAAATCCATAATACCGGCTCTGGCGTAGGGAGCGGTAAGAAGGAGTGAAAAAGCGGAAAAAAAGAGCAGCGCCGATACCCTCACTCTGCCTCCAAAGGAGTAGAGCGCGAACGGAAGGATCAAAACGGACAGAAAGAGCGGATAGTAAAAGAGCTCTATCCTGTTGTGCACAACCCTCTCCCTCTCGATCGCTGAAGCGGAGAGATCTTCAATATATGAAACTATCCTCTCTTCATCCTCCTGCGAAACTGTCGCCTCGACATATATTCCGCCGCTTTCGGCCGCAAGCTTGGCCAAAGCCGTGTTGGCTCTGCTAATAACCGGCTCTCCCTTATCATTTTCAACCAGTCCGCCACTCTTTGTGACTACCGGAGCCCCGCGCTTTGTGGCCGTCATCCATACAATAGGGACTATAGAGCTCTCTTTCACGGCTCTTCGCAATCTTTCAAGATCTTTTTCATCTCCCCCGTCAGTTACAAGTAGCACTATTTTGGTACCGCTTTTTCGCAGAAGACGCACTGCTCCTTTGATTGCCGCCGCTATATCTGTCCCCTCAGCCGAAATATTCTGCGGTTTGACCCTACGCAAAAGAAAGCGGATTGTGTCGATATCGCTTGTAAGCGGTGTAATAACGAATGCAGCCGACGTAAACCCTATAACTCCTATTCGTCCCGCAGGCAACTTCGGCAGAATCTCTTCGAGTTTCTGTTTCGCAAAAGCGAGCCTGCCGGGGTAAAAATCGGCTGCACTCATCGATCGCGACAGGTCGAGTGCTATCACCGTATCGGGCGCCTTGCTCTTTATCTTCGTCTCGCCTCTCTCTATAACCGGCTCGGCGAGCGCCAGTGTCATGAAAAAAAATGCTGCGAAAGCGAGCAGGTTGTGGCCGGCTCTTCCGAGCGCGTCTCCGCTGATCCTGAGGCGCTCCAGACTTTTCGGTTCAAACACCCTCTCGAGCACATCCTTGTTGGTAGAAAGAAGATAAAAAAGGAGTGCCGCCGGTATCAGCATCAGGTAGAGAAATTCCGGATATAGAAACCTCACGCTTCGCTCCTGTTCAGCAGCAGAAGATAAGCCAGAAGCGACATGGCGGCTACAAATAGAGGATAACTGAACAGATATGTAGTCTCTGTAACGGGCCGCTGCTTCAGCATGGAAGGCTCCAGTCTGTCGATGGTTTCATACACCTTTTCAAGCATCTTCGGATCGGAGGCGGCAAAGAACTTTCCGCCCGTCTCCTCCGCCAGTTCACTCAAACTCCTCTTGTCGTAGTCGCCTGCCCTTCCGACTCCGATGGTATAGAGCTTTATTCCATACTGCTTCAGAAGCTTTACGACGACCCTAAACGGTATCCTGCCTGCCGTATTGCGCCCGTCTGTCAAGAGTACGGCTACTCTGCTCTTTGCATCCGACTTCTCGAGCAGCTTTACGGCCATCGCGATAGCATCGCTTATCGCCGTTCTCTCTCCCGCCATCCCCACCTCAAGATATGGAATCATCTTTGCGAGCATCTCATGGTCAAAAGTGAGCGGAGATGCGACATAGGCGAACTCACCGAAAACGACCATTCCAAGCCTGTCGCCGCCCCTTCTTTTTACAAAATCCTCCAGTATCCTCTTCAGGGTCTCGAACTTGTTCTCTCTGGTGACGATCGAAAACTCCTCGTCCATCGATCTGCTCGCATCTATAATAAGCACCATATCCCGGCCGGCCGCATAGGTGGGAGTCACCTCTTTGGTCATCACCGGCGATGCCAGCGCTATGAGAGCTCCGGTAATCGCCATCCACTTGAATGCCTGCAGCAGCGACCCTCTTCTCGAATATCTGCCGATCAGCTCTATACGCGGAAAATAGAGCATATCCAGACGCAGAGGACATCTCTTTTCACAAAATAGAAAAGGCAAAATAGCCAAAAGGACCCAGGGATACTCAAAGTGCATCTTTGCACATCTCTATAAAAAGCTTCATAAAACGCTTGGTCTCATCATCCAGCGGCGGCACCTCTTTTTTATATTTATAGCGCTCCAGCCTGGGCAGAAGCTGCGACAATATCTCCTGACGCCTCTTGTCTTCAGCCAGAAGCCTGCCGTAACGCGTCATGATATATGCACTCCTTTTCGCATCGGCCAAATCCATTTTGTCCAGTTTTTTCAGCCAGCCGATACGGGGGTCGGTCTTTTTGTGACGGCGCCACCAGCGCCAGACAAATATCACCGCTGCGGTTACAACCAACAGCCCGGCAGCAATCAGTGCTATAAAAATATATACAGAGATATCCGGAATCGGTATCAACGGCTTTATGTCGTGAATAGGTATATCGGAAGGGTTCACACTCTGCCCCCGAAGAGTTTGACGAGCTTGCCGAACGGATCCTCATCCGTATAGATCTTGACGAACCGTATCCGGTGTCTATTTAGATGCTTGAAAAGCGCTTTGTCGTTTTCGATAACCTTGGCCCGGTAGTTCCGCACACTCCGTTCTCCAAAATGTGTCTGCAGACTCTTTCCGCTCTCGGGATCTACAAGATGGACCTGTCCGAGAGGTACCGGCTCCTCCTCGAAACGGTCTCTGACAATCACGGCTATCACTTCGTGCCGCCTGCTCAGCAGGGCCAGATCTACGGGTGTCAGAAAATCACCTATTACAAATAGCACACTCTTTCTCTTTATACGATCAAAAAGGCTCCGTACGCCGCCTATATAGTCTGCACGTCTACCCAGAAGCTTCAAGCCGTCTACACTCTCTACAAACCTGTTTACGCCGAAAATCCGTTTTGTAGGACGCTCGATCGATTCGACAGATTCACTTACCACGGCACCTGAAAAGAGATCGCCGTTTTTTACGGCGGAGTATCCCAAAATTGCGACAATCTCCGTTACGAGATCCTGCTTTATCCTGCGGGTACCGAAAAAGAGCGAACCGCCGGCCATGCAGGCGGCGACTATATTGAGCTCTCTCTCCTCATGGAAGATCTTCACATACGGCTTTTGCAGCTTGGCGGTAATGGTCCAGTCTATTTTCCGAATATCGTCGCCCACCTGATACTCTCTGAGCTCGCTGAAATCGTACCCCTCGCCGTGAAAGAGAGAGGGATTGTTCCCTATCATCTCGGAAAAGACCTGTCTCCTGGTTTTGATAAGAAGAGTTTTAAGCCGTCTGTTCACTTAAAGCCTCAGGGAATCGCAACAGCTTCGAGCACTTTGTCTATCACCAGATCCGAACTTATCTCTTCGGCCTCCGCTTCATAACTCAGAATGATTCTGTGGCGAAGAACACTCTTGGCGACATAGGCGATATCTACCGGAGAGACAAAATCCTTGCCGCGCAGATACGCCTGAGCACGGCTCGCTTTATATAGATCTATCGAAGCTCTGGGGCTTGCACCGTACATGATCCAGTTCTCGATAGATTCGATACCGAACTTCGCCGGCTCTCTTGTGGCAAAAACCAGATCTACAATATACTTCTCAACCTCTTCGTCGATATGAATCCTCTTTACCTCCTCTTTCATAGAGAAGAGATCCTCCTTGGTGGCTACCTCGTTTATCTCGCCGAGTGCGTCGTTCGCGACGCGTCTTGCGATTTCGAGCTCCTCTTCGGGCGTGTTGTAGCCGACTACAAGTTTCATCATGAAACGGTCGAGCTGCGCTTCGGGCAGATTGTATGCTCCCTCCTGCTCGACGGGGTTTTGCGTAGCCATAACCAGAAACGGTAGATCGATCTTGAAACTCTCTTCACCGATGGTCACCTGCCTCTCCTGCATCACTTCAAGAAGTGCGGATTGCACCTTCGCCGGTGCGCGGTTTATCTCGTCGGCAAGCAGAAGGTTCGTAAAGACAGGGCCCCGCTTTATCTTGAAACTGTTGTTCTGCGGATCGTAAATCTCAGCACCTATAATGTCGCTTGGGAGCAGATCGGGAGTGAACTGAACCCTTTTGAATTTCAGTCCGAGTGCTTTCGAGAGTGCATTGACCGTTGTAGTCTTTGCAAGACCCGGAACCCCTTCGAGCAGTATATGACCTTCGCATGCAAGGCCGATAAGAAGACCGTCTATCATCTTCTCCTGACCGACCACCACTTTGCGTATTTCATTGCGTATCTTTTCGACAATTGTCGCCATGTAGTCTCCATCCAATAGTCTGATATTATTGTATCCAGATTTTGGTTATTGAAGGCTTTCAAAACTAGGACGGTCGACGCTTTGAGCCGAGCTTTAAGAGTGCCGTAATAGAACGTTCAAAGATGAGAAAATATAGGACAGATAATCGAAAAATGGGCGGCAGTCACGTTATACCGAACACAACTGAAAACGAAACATTTGGGCATTATCCTCACTTGAGGGGTGCTTCGTTCTCTTTTTATTTGGGTTTGGTGTTGCAAACTACATAACATATAGAGAGTATCAAAAGAGATTTTTCTAATCTTTCGGTACGACGATGCGGGGTATGAGATCCTCTTTTGCAATGAGCTTGTCGACGGACTCTTTTGCGATAGAAGGGGCGAATGCTGGGTGGTTTTGGGGGTTGAAGCGGTTTTTCATCCCTTCGGGCATCGCACTCTTTTCTTTCGACGGGGCGCTGAGGAAGTCGACCATCTCTTGTTTGATGCGGGCTTTGGAGCTATAGAGCATCAGGTATCGGCGGTAGACGAGAGAGAGCGGCGGGGCGCTCTTTTCGTGGCAGACAGTACACCGTTTGGGCACCAGGCTTTTCTGGGCGACGATACACTGCAGCCCCAGAAATAAAATCAGTACTACTCTTCCCATACGATCCTCACTTTCGTTCCCACCCCTTTTTCGCTCTTGACTTCCAAATCCAGCCCGTAGAAATCTACGATTTCGCGAACAATGTTCAGCCCCAAACCGAATCCCCCTACACTGGTATCTGCACGAAAAAAACGTTCGGTCGCCCGCCTCATATCGCGGGCATCCATACCGATCCCGTCATCTTCTACCTCAAATGAGCGCTCATCGAGTCTCACGACGATACGGCCGCCGGGACGGGTATATTTGATAGAGTTTGATAGAAGGTTATCGATGAGCTTGGCTGCATCCTCCCGATCCATTTGAAGAATCGGAGCAGACAAAACTTCACTCTCGAACCCAATATCTCTACGTTGCGCCATCGGGGCGAAATATGAAATACGTTCCTCAAGAATTTCATAGAAGTCGACCCTCTCTATATGGCGTCTTCGCCTGTGCTTTAGTTGCAGATAGGCCAGGTCGTCATATAGGCGGCTCAGACGTTTCGAGGCTACTTCGATACGGCGAAGCTCTTCACTCGACTCCAGTTCCGGGTGCAGACTCTTGAAGAGTTCGACATTTGTCAAAATGGTGCTGACAGGAGTGTTGAGTTCATGGGTTGTATCCTGTATAAAACGATCTAGCAGCTTTATCGTATGGTGGACCGGCGCAAGAAATAGCCTTCCAAGCCAACGGGCGATAAAGGCGACAAATATTGCGGACAGAACAAGTGCGACGGCTATCTTTGCCTGCAGGGCGAGAATTGGAGTTTTGTCCAGAGGTATTGACGAAACGATCGTCGCCGCACCCAGATAGTACGGCTGCATCTCATCGCGGTAGTATATAGTGTCACCCTCCTGCCAAAACTCTCTGTTCCAGAGAACTTTGTCCGGCTTGAAGTCACCTATAAGATAGTGGCGGTCGATATCGTATAGAGCCGTACTAATCCCATCTATCCTGGGATAGACGAGACGGCTTTCGGTCGAAGTGTGCAACTCCCGCAGCCTTGGACGGATCAAGGCAGTTTTAAGTTTAAGCGTTTCGTTCTGGTGGTCGACGATACGGTGAAGGCTATAGTTATAAAAGATCGCCAGCCCGATACCGATAAGAAGCAGCGTCGATACGAGGTAAATTGCCAAAAAACGCCTGTGACTCCTCTTTTCACTCTCAAAAACGTGAACATTCATCTCCTATTCTTTTTACTTCTGTAACGGTACCCAATCTCTTTGACGGTCTCTATACGCTCTTTGCCCAGATGTTTACGCAAGACCTTTACGAAAGTCCTCAGACTCCCTTCGTTTGGAGTTTCGCCGTAATCCCACAAAGCACTGAAAATCTCCTCTTTTCGCAAGGTTTTATCGGGGTTTTGCAAAAAAAGTGCCATCAGCCTGCTCTCTTTCGGTTTAAGCGGAATCCGTTCACCTTCGAACGCAAGAGTGAAGTCTATGGGATCGAAACGAAGCTTTTCATCTATGATGACAGTATTATTCGCGCCCGGATAACGCCTTTTGATAACCGCCTCTATACGTGCAAGCAGCTCCTTTAGGGCAAAAGGTTTGCGAATATAATCGTCGCAGCCTGCATCGAAACCGCGCATGGCATCCTCCGCACCGTGCAGGGAAGTAATGAAGATGGCAGGAGTATCCTGCCCGATACGGCGAAACTCCGACAGAAGGTCTATACCGTTTTGAAGAGGGACCTTCACATCCAGCAACCATAAGTCGAAACCGCTTTCGTACATTTTCTCGGCAGCCTCTTCGCCATCGAAACTCTGAACCACCTCAAACCCTTCAGTACGCAGAAATTTGGCTATCGTATCACTCAGTTCCATATCGTCTTCAAGCAGCAGAATCCTGGGTTTCATCATAGACTCATACAATCAGGTGGGCACTCTGGGTCGTCGTAACAACTTTACGATTCTCAATGGAGAGTATTTTATCACAATAAGGCAGGAGCCGATCATCATGAGTCACCATGATGATCGCGACATTCTGCTCTTCAACGATCCTGCGCAGCATCTTGACAACGCTTACGGCCCTCTCCATATCCAGTGCAGCCGTAGGCTCATCGGCAAGTATAATCTTCGGCTCGTTGGATAGCGCCCTCGCGATAGCCGCCCGCTGATTCTGTCCGCCGGAGAGCTGGGAGGGCATGGCGTCGCGCTTGTCTGTTATATCGAAATAGTCCAGCAACTCCATCGCCTTCTTTTCCGCCTTTTCATCGGGCCATCCGTTTACAAGAGGAATAAGCTTGACATTCTCTACAATATTCAAAAACGGAATAAGATAGTGGGCCTGAAAGATGAAACCTATTTTCTCTCTGCGAATGCACCTCGTATCCGGGGTGCTCCAGTGATCCTCATCCCAAACCAGCTCATCGCCGAGCCAGATCTTTCCGGAAGTTGGCTCGATAACGCAGCCCAGCATCATCAACAGTGTAGTCTTGCCCGCACCGCTGGGTGCGACAAGGGCGGCGAATTCACCCTTTTTTACCTCCAATGAAGCGTTCTCCAAAACCCTGACTTCACTCTCTCCCGACCCGAATATCTTCGTAAGATTTTCAACTTTGATACCGACTTCATTGGTCATATCACCCCCCTATCGCCGCACTGGGATCGGCTTTGATCGCTTTGTATACACCAAAGAGACTGGCCAAAATAGACGCAACCAGTATTATGCTGAAGAGTGCCCAGGCATCGTCCATCTCAAGAACTACCCGTTTCGGAAACTTATCCCAGATTGCATGGGCGAAGAGATTACCGAAGATGAAGGCCAAAACGCCCAGCGTTACCGTCTCTTGGGCAATCATTTTGGTTATCGTCATATTTGGCAGTCCCACAAGCTTCATAATCGAAATCTCCTTGATCTTTTCAAGGGTCATCGTATAGATTATAAGCGCAATTATTATCGTCGAAACCCCTACCAAAATCACTGTGAACATCCCTATCTGTTTACTGGCGGTCTCTATGACATTCTTTGTCAAAATATTTCGCTCGTCGCTTACGGTAAAGGCGCTCAGGTGTTTCCAGCGGCGGATATTCTCGGCCACCGCATCAGGATCGCTTCCTTTTACGACTGTAGCGACAACCGCATTGACCAGATGGTTGTCGGCATCTACTTTCAACCCCCGGGCCCGGTCGTTTCGGATTCGCGCATTGGAGTATAGAAACTGTAGCTCCTGCGCATCTTTTAGACTCACATATATCACAGGATCTCCACCGGAGGAGACTGCCCCTTTGGTGATACCTACAACTGTATATATGTTTCGTCCAAGCCGAATCTTGTCCTGCAGTCTGAAACCAAGCTTTTCCGAAACCACTATCTCGTAATGACTCTTTTCGATAGAACGTCCCGCAACTAGCCGTTCAGGATTGATGGCCGGAAGATCACCATGAGGGTCGTAGCCGACACTGTATACCCGCTTCATCACACCGTCAGGTGTTTTGATCTGCAGATTCAAAAACGCCAGAGCAGCAGTCTTATCGATCTCCGGGTTGACCCACAGCGTATTCTTTAGATCTTCGTGAACACGGGAGCTCTCGGCAAAAGGTCCAAGAGTGTTCTCCTGCACCACCCACAAATCGGCACCGATATCATCCAGCAGCACCTGAGCATCGATGACCATACCTCTATAGACCCCTATCATAATGAGAACTATACCAAGCAACATTCCCACTCCCATAGCCGTGACTATGAACTTGAGGTAGGAGTGGGCGATATCTTTATAGGCAAGATTGATCATAGCCGAATATCCGCACCTTCAAACAGCGGTTTTTTATGTGGATCCGGAACAAGGATCTTCTCACCCTCTTCTATACCTTTGACCCCAGCGAACTTGTCGTTTTTGCCAACTATTTCGATCTTTTTGAAGTGTGCCTCTCCATTTTTATAGACCCATACGCCTCCTTGCCGTATAAGGTCGAGAGGAATAAGCAAAACATTGCTCAATCGCCCCGTCTCGATAATCACTTCCGCCTGTTCGTTGATATAGAACGGAAAAGGCACCTTTTCAAACGCCACGTCAACTACGCGCTCTTCTGTAACCGGATCGCTCTCGGCTTCAATTCGCGCCACATGTCCCTGAAGCTTCTCTCCGGATTTAGAACGTAATAGTATTGCGGCTTTCTGACCTTTGGCTATTTTTCCACTGATACGCTCATCAACATAGGCTTTCACCCATACATCTTGTGGATCCACTACTGTGATCAGAGGCTGCTGTGCCGCAATGGTTTGGCCCACTTCCGCATCTTTTCGTATTACATAGCCCTCTGCGGGGGACACTACGCGAAGACGTGCAATTTTCTGCATGAGAGCATCGATACTCTTTTGAGCTCGTTTCTGCTCCGAAATACTGGACTCAATCCGAGCTCTTGACGCTTCAATCTGCGCTTCGACCGCCTCCAGATCGGTACGTGCTTTGTCATACTCCGCCTGAGCCGCATACCCTTTTTGAAACAGTTTGTCGTATCGGTCATAGGTAAGCTTGGCCAGTTTTCGCTGCGCCTGAAGTGCTTCCAGCTCTTTTTTTGCAGCTACGGTTTCATAGCCGGCTTTCTCAAACAGTGCCTTAGCCTGAGCAAGTTGATCCGGTAGATCGACAGGATCGAGAACGGCTACCGTTTCACCTTTTTTGACCCACTCCCCCTGATCCTTCAAAATTCGTAAAACCTTCCCGCCTGTATTCGAAGCGACAGGACGAATTATTTTGGAACTAACTGTTCCGATACCGTAAACCGTTAAAGATAGTTCGCCTTTTTTTGCCGTAACACTCTTATATGTCGCTTTAGGAATGTATACTTTGTTGTAAAAAAGCGTAGCAGCCGCTACCAAAACAAGAGCTGCTGCAGCCCACTTCAACCATCTATTTACCATTGAGATACTCCAATCTGTAGAGTTGTTCAAGTCGTGTATAATAAGTGTTTAGAAGACCAAGCTTGGCATCCAACCAGACCGCTTCTGAATCGAGAACCTCCATATATGTGGCCAACCCCTGTTCGTAACGTGCTTTAATCAAAGACTTGGTCTCTTCGGCCGAGTGCAACTGGGAACGACGCGCATCTATTCTCTTCCGAACCTCGCTTAGATCAGCCAAAAGAGAACGAACCTCCTTATCGACGGACCGCCTCTTGGACTCTCTCTCCTCTGCCGAAACCATCTCTGCGATTCTGCTCTGCTGAGCCTGGGCGCTAAGCCGTCCGCCACTGTAAATAGGTGCACTGTAGCGAACACCTATCACGGTAGAATCGTAACTCGACAGAGTATCAAAATGGCTCGCTTCCGCCACCAGATCAATCGATCCGAAACGCTCCACCTGTTTGGAACGGTACGACTCATAGGATGCTTCCCGATTCTTTTGAGCTATTTTAATCTGCAGGTTATTTGCAACCACTTTATCCGGATCGGTATTTTCAGGCTGCCCGTCTGAACCGTTCAGACGCCACTTCTCAAAGCTTGTATCTTCGGATATCCGTTCACCAATATACTCTTCCAGTGCAATTCGTGCCTTTTTATAGTCTGCCTGAGCAATGGCAAGGGCATCTTCGGCCTGACGAACCGAAGATAAAAAGCGGCTCTCATCAGCCCTTGTCTTCAATCCCTGTTTCACAAGCGCCCTGGCTTGTTCATAGAGAGCCTTTTTTGCTTCAAGATCTTTCCTGCGGGCACCAAGAGCCGCCTCTTGAACCAGTATCTGCGCATAAGCCACCCGTATCCGGTAACGCATAAGCGCCTTGGCCTCTTCAAGTGAAAGACGGGAAACTTCATGACGAATCTTTGCTGAGCGTATAGAGTGGGAGGATTTGGAGAAGTCATAGAGCTTTTGACTTGCGCTGATTCCGGCGCTCCACCCGTCACTGTCGATAGTATTGAACTCTCCGTTGAGTGGAATGACATATGTACGCCGGGGGTCATATTCGGCATATATGGATACCTTTGGAAGCAAGGCGCCCCTCTCCATTTTCACCCCCTCATTCTGCTGTTGGACTTTAAGCATGAAGGTACGTACATCGGGATGGGTAGCCAAAGCTTTGTCGATACATGTATCCAGACTCAAAAGTTCAGCCTGTAGACCTATGACGGCGGCTATGATCAGTATCGTAATTTTTTTCATATCGATACTTTAACACAGAAGGCTGAACAGAATGTGAACACGAAACTAGCCGTTTAACGTTTTAACCGGGCTCAACCCATTATAGTCGTAAGTGTGTTGTTATATAAGACAGCGTAGCATCCATTCGACACTTTTCATTTTTTCACTAAAAATATAGTTACTTGAGGAAAATCACTCTCTCGATCCTCTTCCCATTCCCATACCGTGCGCTTTTGCTTTACAGTTGCATTGCACTTTAGCGGATTGTTCCAAGATATAATCAGCGAGAATGGATAGCTCTTTTTGTGAAAGATTTTTAAATGCAGGCATTGCACTATTTGCAAACATCGGGTATTTCCCTCTTGAGCCATTTTTGATTGAATTCATAATGGCAGTTTTTGCGTTAGAGCCTTCAAAACGCTTGTTTTTCATTCCTATACCGGCAAAGGCAGGAGCAGATTTTTTGCTTGCTACAGCGTGACAAGTGAGACATCCATTTTTCTCCATAATCTCTTGAGCGCTTTGTGCAAAAACAACTACACTTAATGCCAGTATCGTGATAAATGTTCGCCTCATGATTCTTTTTCCTTTCTCTTTACGTATCCAGTAGACGGGATTTTTAATCGTGCTCCTCTTTTTTTTCGCCAAAGGTTCGCACGAGCCCTTCGGTCAGACGCTTTTTCTCAGCTTCACTCAGTCTGGCTTCCGGATGAGCGATCCGATAGACCAGCGGCGGCATTTCACCTTCACGCAGCTCTTCGGCGGCTTCATCGCCCCTGTTTTTGCGTTGGTCTCCCCACATCGATACGTTAAAGTGCTCCCGTCCCTCTTTCACATCGTAGGTGACGAGCCATGAGATCGGAGCAATATGGCTATACCAGGGCCATTTCGTTTCGTTGGAGTGACAATCACCGCAGGCTCTCATGAAGAGCTCACGGGTTTGAGGCGAATCCCACCGGGGCTCCGCGACAACGGGTGGATTGGTGTGATTCTTGCCGTAGGGCACGAATTGAATGAGCACGATGGCAACGGCGGTTCGTTTTTTCCACCCCATCTGTCACCTCCTTTCATACCTATTGTCACACGGCAACATGAACCGAACATGAATAGAGGGGCGGATGGTCGTATCCAATTTAGAGCCCTCCGCGATAGCCATTGCCTTGCCCATTACTGCTTGGAAATTCCTCTTCCGTCTTGCAGTACTCTTCACCAAGCGAACAGCAGCCGTCGCTGACACCTATGTTTTTGAGTGCCCGGTCGAAAGCCCAATAGTGGTTGTAACTACCGCTGCGAAGAAAGTTGAATACGATGGTAAGGTCTTGTGCATCACCGGCGGTTTCGATGTCTTCGTCCAAGTCGTTTACATCGGTTACTTCAACCATACATCCTACCTCCAGGGCATCTTGGAGCGATTGGCTTCCCTTGGCGTAGAGGGTGTTGTAGAGTTCTTGAACTTCAGGTACGGTATACTGACCAGGCGCCAAGGCTCTAAGCTCCTCTTCGGAGTAGCTAATTTCATAATCTTTCAAATTGGTGATATTTATGTCGTACTTCTGTACCAGATTTTCCACCTCCGCTTCGTGTTGTACTTCGGAGCGGGTCGCGATATTGTAGAGGGTCTGGTGGGGCGTCAGGTCGTTGAGGGCGAGGTAGATGTCTTTGGCCAGCTTCTCTTCGTTCCACATATAGGCCAAAGTATATTTCTGTTCGACGGTCAGATTCGACTCGGGAAGTTTGTCTACAATTTCTCCGATATTGAGTTGTGACAGATTCTCATCTTCGGTCAATTTAGGAATAGCCAGTTCGTCGACCAGTTCGTTTTCGAGCTCCGAAGCTGGCGTGTCGGTCTCTAAAGAGGACTGAATCCGATTTTGAATCCGTGCCTGAATCGTTTCCAACTGTTGTATCGTCAGGGTCGAGGGATCGGCAATCCGGTTTTCGATACAGTAGGCGAAAACTTCGTCGCTTATCGCCGCAACCGTACGGTTGGTCGAGGGTGTCGCGTCGTCTATTGCCGTGTCGTCCAGACCGAAACTATCTTTCAACCAGTTGCGAGTATCTGCATTCGCCGCGATCGTATTGACCAGAGTGGCAGCCTTGCCCGCGGAGGCTTTTATGATGACGGAGTTGTTAATGTCCCCGGCATTCACTACGCCGTCGCGGGTAAGGTCAATAAAGCCGCCATAAGCAGAAACGGGGTATTCGGGGGTCTCGGTGAACCAATAACGGCCTTCACCGATTTCCCGGGCCTGGCGGCCAGCCTTGTCTAGGACGAGGGCATGGAGTACCGGCCCTCTCTCTACAGTGACCTCATAGCCGGTCACCGCGGTCGTATCGTCCGTAGAACTCCCGCCACCGCAACCGGTCAGAAGTATAATCCCTATAATGGTTCCAATTGAGATCATGACTTTTTTCAATTTTTTTCCTCCTTTAAGATTCAATCATGTTATTATAAAGCGAAAGTATTAGCGAAGCGTTACCACTTTCCCAACATGTATCAAATAGTAATCCGGTGATTTGAACGGAAAATGAATGGCTTGCCGTCATCGTTTGTATGGCTATTCATGGACCCTAAATCGACGATGAAATATTAAAAAGCGGTCGAAAGACGCAAGGCAACGGACGGGATAATCGTATAAAGAACGAATATGAGTTAGCCGAAAAAAATGGGCACCTCTTTACGGAAGACGAATTTGGTTTTGGATCGACGGGGTTTCGAAATGTCGGACTGTTTGAGGTAGGGAAAAGCTCAACAACCTCGCGATGCCAACAAGATGGTTTTAACAGAGATCCACAAGCCAATATAAGTGCAATTTTTCAAAAAGGGGCGTAAAAGAGGACGCCAATTCAAAAGACAAGTGCAATTTTTCAAAAGAGGTTGTAAGAGAGGGTTAACCGGGACTCGGTTATCCTTTTCTCGACCAAAAGCAAAGGAAAGTTGCATAAGTTACCGTCAGTTAACCCTCAAGGAACGATACCATATTTCAGCTTTGTATCAGCAAGGAATGAAGCAAAAAGAGATTGCGGAATTTATCGGTGTATCGCCTTCCACGATTTGTCGTGAATTACGCCGTAACGGTGACGGGAATGGGCATTAGGCGTAAAGGTCACCACTATGAACAGACATTCAAAATTCACCCTGATCACCCCGCATCCAGTTAAACATGCCCAAGTCGATTCCGATGCGCTAATGCGCCTGCTAGAACCACTCAAAACGATGACTGTTTCAACGGCAAAGAGTTCGAGTTTCATGAAGTCATTACCGGAAAACTGGAAGCGGGTTTCTATTTCGTCAATTCCTGCCACTCCTGGGAGAGAGGGTTGAACGAACACTCCAATGGAGTAATTCGGCACTATCTGCCCAAGGAGAGAGACTTCTCTTCATTGACTTCCAAAGAGGTCACGATGATTCAAAACAGACTCAATCACAGACCAAGGAAAGTCCTGGGATACAAAACGCCATATGAAGTCTTCCTTGCTAAGATGCTCAAGGAATTGGATGAAATGTCGGTTTTATTGCACTTATAGCTTGAATGGGTGTAAAGATGATTTTATATAAGAAGTATAAAGAAAAGGATCATAAACCTCTAAGCCCGGCACCGACCTACGTTCCCACACCCGAGGGGTGCAGTATTATCAGCGCAGAGGGGCTTGACTTCCGGGTTCGGTATGGGGCCGGGTAGGACCCCCTCGCTATAGGCACCGGGA
>JALSXE010000181.1:0-4372 GCA_027072755.1 Campylobacterales bacterium
CATATAGGCCTCCTGCATCCAACGTTTTGCTTTTTTCATATCTTTATGTACACCTTTACCGGTAAGATACATCTGGCCAAGGAAAAACTGTGCGCCGGCATGCCCCTGTTCCGCAGCTTTCAAGAAGAGCTTTCTCGCCTTTTCGAGGTCCGTCTTAACCCCCCTCCCCTCGTAAAACATCTCGCCGAGCCTGAAGTTGGCCTGGGGATACCCCTCGTTTGCGGCCTGTGTATACCAGTACAGTGCCTTCGCATAGTCGAGTTCGTTGTTCGGTACGCCTTCTCCGTTATAGTACATGTCTCCAAGATATAGCATAGATTTCGGATCTCCCTGATCGGCCGCTTTCCTGAACCAATGCAGAGCATTTTTGTAATCTTTTTCTACACCGAGCCCGTTGTAGTACATATATCCGAGATTGAACTGGGCCTTCTTGTGGCCCCTCTTTGCCGCCTCTTCGAAATATTGTACGGCCTTTTTATAATTTTTCTGCATCCCCATTCCCAGATAGTTCATCTCGCCGAGAGCGAAAAGAGCATTCGGATCGCCCTTTTTTGCAAGTTTTACAACAGAGCTGTATGCCCGCTCCGTAAATGTACTTTTTGTCTCGGCATACAGCGGAGCCGTCACAATTACCGCTGCGGTCAAAATGGAAATCATACTCTTGTTCATAACTAACTCTCCTGATAGTTTTTTGTACTGAATTTACGCAAAATTCGAGTATGCCGCATCTTTCTACTCTTCTATACAAAAGATGTATAGTCAACGATAATGAAGTGCGCAGCTTTGTAGGAGCCTTGCGTAACGTCAGGTTGCGATTCGCTATTTTAGCAAAAATAGCGATCAGTTTTGTAAAAATAGTGTTAACATCTATTTTTTATGGCATCTCTTGCACCACAGCATCGTGCCTCTTCCCATATAGCCCCTAAGCATATATCCGTTGTTGGATACATGCGGATTGTGGCAGCTAATACAGCTAAGCTCGGCACCGTTTTTGCTCGTAGGGTCTTTCACCCCTCGAGTAGGGTGCGATTTTCCGGAGAAGGTTCTAACTACATGTCCCTTTCTCTTCTTGTCCACATGACATGTCGTACAGAGATCCCACACCTTTTTTCTGAGGAATTTGTTGCTGATATCGGACCCGTGCGGATCGTGACACCTGTTGCATCTGCCGTCGTCTACAGGCTCGTGCCTGTATCTTTCACCGTAGAACTTCTTTTTGAATTTCTTGTGACAAGAGAGACATTTCGGTGCTATCGGATCCGGATAGAGATATTTCGACTCACCTTTATACTTTCTGTTGAACCTACCGTTCTCACCCGTATGGCAACTGGTGGCGCAGAGCCAGTTCGCCGCCGGTGCATGAAGGTACTTGTCTGTGGTTATCGGATAGTGGCAATTGAAACAGTTCGATTCGGTAATATTCTCAAAAGCTATCCCCTTCTCCTCATTCATACTCATATCGTGACACTCTGCGCAAACCTTCTCTTTTTCACTTTTGTGAAAAAAGCGTTTATGAAAAAACTTCGTCGAGTATTTGAATTTTTTGTCTATAACCGACCCCCGGTATACCGTTTTGACACTTCTAAACAGCTCTCTGTCGCGGTCATATACGGTGACTGTGATTTTGTTGACCCCTACCGCAAGCTCTATCGTGAAACAGAAAAATTTTCTATCGGACGGTATCCTGCGCTCTATAATCTCTCCGTCACCAACCTTTACCGTAACCCTTTTCGCACCGCTCTCTCTTAGGTTCAACACGACGGCAGCGTATTTTGTAAGATATATATCCTGACCGTAGGGCTTGACAAGCTCTATCTCCGAATCTGCCGCAAAAATGGATCCGACAAATGAAATAGAGAGTATCAGCGCCGCCAAAATCGTTTTCATCATCCTCCCCCTTCGGAAAATGTGATACAGACGTTTTCGATGCCCCCATAATTTTCTCTAAGCAGATACGCTCTGTCCGAAGAGTGTGGATCGTGGCAAGTTATACATACAAAATTGCCTTTTAGAAACTTCGGATCGATATTTTCACCTGCAAGTTCTCTGTTTTTGAACAGTTTTACATAGCTCTTTTTTGACCGTTTATCGGCGTGGCACGATGTACATAGACTCCATACTCTTTTACGGAGAAAATTTTTGTTTACGTCCGAAGAGTGTGGGTTGTGGCACAGATTGCACTTTCCTGCACCTACCGGGTCGTGCATATTCTTTCTCGATGTCCACTTCTTATGGTTCTTTTTATGGCACTTGAAGCATGTGTCGCCTATCGGGTCGGGGTAGAGAAACTTGGATCTGCCCTTGTACTTTCTGTTTTTTACACCTGTCTTACCGTTATGGCACGGAAGGCAGACAAAGTTTACCGTAGGTGCATGAGCAAACTTCTTGTAAAGCAGAGACTGGTGGCACTCGAAGCAGTTGGACTCTGAAATATCGTAAAACGCCACACCCGGCTCTTCGTTCACGCTCATGTCGTGACACATGTCGCACTTCTTCTCGTTTTTGCCGTTATGGAAAAACTTCTTTTCATATCCCGGCGGAATAACCTTGTAGTACTTCGATAAAAAAGCCCTTCTATAAAACTTCACCTTGTCTACGCCCACCTTCTTACCCTCTTTGTACGCTTCCGCCCTTATGGAGTGCTCTCCAAACGGAAATCTGAATAGGTAGTGGTAGAAGTCTCTATCCTCTTCCGTTCTTATTACTGCCCTCTCGTTTTCGCTGCTGAAAAGTTTGATGGTATCTACACGATCTAGGTCTATCTCTATCGCCACATCTATATACTCCTCCTCGTATACGCCCCTGTCGAAAGGCTGTGCGATGGAGATGAGTCTGCCGCTTCCGGACAGGGGTATACCTTCGCTCTTTGTTGCGGAAAATGCGGCAATGCACGATGCAAATAGAAGTATCAGACAGATTAGAGACGATGATCTTCTATTTTGCATCATACCATCCTACTTTTTAAATACATCTTCGCTGAATTTGTTCCTCTGGTTCACCCTGTCATACTCGTATTTCTTGTGGCAGGCCGGCTGACACGAACCGCCCGTTTTCGTACCCGCATAGCGCATCGGGAACTTGATGCCTCCGAATTCGGTGTATCTTCTTATCAGGTGCGGATATTTTGAAGCGTGCTCGTCATGGCACACTCGACACGCACGACCCTTCTTGTTACTGACATGCAGATAGTGGAGGTTCACCTCTCCGTCACGGAACTTGGTCACCTTCTTCGTGAGCTTCGTAGTGAATTTCTCCGGTTTATGGCATTTGAAACAGATGAAGTCCTTGCCCTTTTTCTTGATGTCCGTATAGAAATCGGTCGTATAGGATCTTCTCAGGATACTGAAGTGGTTAGAGCCGTGCGGGTTGTGACATGCGGCGCATCCACCCTCTTTTTTGACATCCTTTATAGGCTTGTGCCAGTTCGGATTATCTTTGAGGTGTTTGGCCATGTTCATCAGCATATACCCGCTCTCGTCCGCTTTAACCTCTTTGTCGTGACATGTAAGACACATCTTGACCTGCTGCTTTCTCAAAATACCTTTATGGTTCGTAGAGTGCGGGTTGTGACACTCAAGACACTTCCTCTTGGAGTCTGTAATGGCACCGTGCTTGTATTTGACGCTATTGATCCACTTCTTCATGTCGACATGCTTCTCGAGTCTGGAGTGGCAGTCGAGACAGAGACTCTTCTTTCCGTCATCTTTAAGTAGCTTCTTGTAGTCGGCCGTATGCGGTTCATGGCACTCAACGCAGCTCTTTTCCGCCGGTTTGTGCTTAAACGCGCCGTTCATGTTTACAGTCTTTTTGATCCTCTTCTTATTGCCCGGTTTATGGCAGTTCAGGCAGAGGTTGTTGACCGATTTGGCTTTTATAAGGTTTTTAAGATTCGACTGGTGAGGATCGTGACAATCTATACATCTGCCCTGCTTCACAGGCTTGTGGTCATATTTCTTGTTGTATCTGACTTTGTGGCATCTGTAACAGAGATCTTCGATCTTTTTAGTGATCAACTTGCCGGGCTTTGCGCCGGCAGAGACGTGACACAGCTCACACGCTCCCATTTTAAACGGTTCATGAAGCACCTTTTTCAAAGGCTTGAATTTTTGGGGAAGATTCTCCAGTTTTACCAACTTGGCGACTCTTGCCTTCGCCTTGGTATGCTTGAGTCTAACCTCCTCTTCGAGCTTCTGCTTGGTGATCTTCAGCGCCTCTTTTGTCTTCTGCTCTATCTCGAAAAGCTTCTCTTTCTTTTTAACGGTGATGCCTTTGCCTATCTCTTCGGCAATTTTCGAGACGTTGATCTCTTTGAGCTCCTCCTCGGTTATCTCGGCATGGGTCGGAAAATATTCGTGCGGGCCCTCTTTTATAC
>JALSXE010000182.1:0-4369 GCA_027072755.1 Campylobacterales bacterium
ATCGATCTTGAAGTGAAGGTCAGTGTAGAGGAGATGAAAAAGATCGGGGAGTACTGTCGCGAAAAAGGTTTGAACTTTTCCGAATGGATGCGCGAACTTGCGCTGCGTGAAATCGCCAGGGATGAGAAGAAGAAGGACGAAGAGGATCTCTCTTCGTGGGTATTTATAATCTGAACTCCTCTTCGGCGGCCCTGGCCGCGGCGCTCCCTTTGAGTGTAAGCTCGTTCTCCTCTATATAACCACCTTTTTTGAGCCCTTTCGCAAGGCGCCTGCCCTCTTTCATCGTAAAAACTCTGCTGCTCTCCAGGATTGCCAAAATATCCCTGAGTGTCTCGCTCTCCTCTTTTTTCAGCATGGCCAGAAGCAAAACTTTCTCTTCCGTCGTCATCAAAAAAGCCTTCCTATCTTTCGAAATCCGTAGAAGTATAACACACTTCCCAAAACGATCACACCCGCAAAATAGCTCCAAAGATCGGCAAAATCGGTCCCCCTGAAAAAGATGCTTTCGCTCCCTTCTATATAGTACCTCAAAGGCGATATAAGTGAGAATTTCTGAAGCAGCGGATGCATCGCGTGTATCGGCGTCCACGCTCCGCTCAGAAAGATAAGCGGCATCATTATCAGAATCGAAAGCTGCGCGACCTGCAGCATGCTTTTCGATACCGCAGCTACAAACAGGCCTATCCCGGCACTCGTAAACGCGTAAAAGAACGAGAGAAGGAAAAATGCGGCGATCGAGCCGTTGATCGGCACATCGAAAACGCCGAAAAGTACTACACCGGTAGCTATTACAACACCGCCCATTATGATCAGAACCTGAGAGAAGCTTTTGGCCAGAATGATGAGCTTCGGATCTATCGGCATAAGCAGCATTATGTCCCACGTTCCGTTCTCTTTCTCTCTAACGAAGACCGCCGCGGTCAGGATTACTCCGAGCAGAGTGATTACAGAAAGCATCTCGGCCATAGCCATGAACTGTGATGTGTCTGCGTTCGGATTGAAAAGTTTGTGTATTTTAAGCTCTACCGGGATGCCTATGTCGGCGTAATCGAGCAGAATGTTCTGCAGGTACTGAAGCGCCTGAAAGCTCTGTGTGGCGGCGACCGAGTCGAGCAGCATGTCGATGCTTGACCTGCCATATTTTTTGAGATTTTTTTCGAAGTCCGATTCGAATATCAACCCCACCATGATCTCTCTGTTGTATATGCTCCTGCTCAGCGCCTCGCGCGATGTGAACATAACCGGTTTCTGAAACTCCGGCATATGGAGCCGGCTAAGAATTTTACCGCTCATACCGCCTCCAGTCTCATCGACGTACCCTACAGCGATGTTCTTGGCCTGCATCTCGATCCCGGCACCTGTTATGTAGATGTCGAGCGTAAACGAGTAGAGCACTATGGCTACAAGCCCCCACGAACGGAAAAAGCCTATCAACTCTTTGGCCACAAGTGCGAAAAACGTTCCGATCACGCTATCTCCTTTTTCATGAGGCGCGAGCCGAGGAGTATCAGAAAAATCGCATAGAGGAAGAGGATGGCCAGATATAGCCGGTTTTTTGGAGAATCGAGCCCCTGCCCTATCAAAAAGGTGTCGTAGATAATATGGTTGAAATACATTACAGGGTATATATGTGCCTCTATCTTCGATTCTCCGCTCATTGAGGAGATTGGCATAAGCATACCGGAGTAGAGGAAACCGGGTATTATAGTGATGATGATCGTCAAGACGATAGCCACGATCTGTGTGCGGGTAATTATCGAAACCAGCAGGCCGACTCCCAGACTGATGACTATATATATCTGCGAGGCTATCCAGTAGAGCAGAAAACTCCCCCTGAAAGGGACCTCGAAGAGCCATGTCGCCCATAAGAAGAGAATAAATATGTTAAAGGAGTGCAGAATAAGCGGAGGGACAAGCTTGGCTACTATGAATTCACTCTTCTTTATCGGGGACGAGTAGAAGTTGAAGATGGTACCCTCCTCTTTCTCCTTGACGATAAGAAGAGCCGAAAGAATCGCCGGTGCGACAAGCAGGATCAGCCCTATGAGTCCCGGAACGATAGCATCTTCGTCCCGCATCGCCTGATTGAACAGATTACGGCTCTCTACGATTATCAGGTTTTTCGGTTTTTTCCCCGTCAGCCCCTGAGCCGCATTGTAGATAACACCCTTTACATAGTTTTGCATCGTAGTGGCGCGCACCGGAAAAGCACCGTCTATAAAGACCCCTATT
Source organism: Campylobacterales bacterium (assembly GCA_027072755.1). Classification (GTDB taxonomy): domain Bacteria; phylum Campylobacterota; class Campylobacteria; order Campylobacterales; family Hydrogenimonadaceae; genus Hydrogenimonas. Next base: position 2,233 of record JALSXE010000182.1, read on the forward strand.
TCGGTTTTTTCCCCGTGCAGAAGCCGTTTTTCGAAACTGTCGGGAATTATGATGAGTATATCCGCTCTCGCCTGCTTTATCCGTTTGAGTGCCTCCTGCTCACCCATGCCGCTCAAGACACGGGTGTCGAAATATCTGGAGTGTTCGAACAAGGCCGTAAGGTCTCGTGAAATTCTGCTGTTGTCATTATCTAAAATGAGCGTTCTTGCGTCTGTAACCTCCATGCGTATACCGTAGCCGAAAAGTATGATTATCATCGTGGGGAGGATGTAGACGATAAGAATTAGACGTGAACGAACGAGCTCTTTGAACTCTTTTAGAATATAAGCTTTTATCACACCCGGATTCATCTTCTATCCTCATAATAGTGCAAAAATATCTCTTCAAAACTCCTGGCACCGGGATGTTTTCTATATAGGTTCTCCACACTGTCGTCCGCGACCTTTTTGCCCTCTTTAAGAAGTACCACCCTATCGCAGTACTCCGCCTCGCTCATATAGTGTGTTGTGATCAGTATGGCTATACCCCATTTGCGCTTCAAAAGTTTGAGCATCTGCCAAAACTGACTCCTCGCGATCGCATCCACTCCCGATGTGGGCTCATCCAGAAATAGAACCACAGGCTCATGCAGCAGGGCTGCGGCTACCGAAAAGCGTTGGTTTATTCCCAGTGGCAGCTCGGTGGGAAGGGAGTCCATATAGGAGGCAAAGCCAAGCTCCTTTGCGTATCTGTCTATGCGTGAAGAGGCCTTGGCCGCCTCAATTTCGTGCATACTCGCAAAGTAGAGAAGGTTCTCCCTGACGGTCATATCTTTGTAGAGTGAGAAGTGTTGACTCACATAACCTATTCTGGCCTTGAGCCCCCGTCTGTCTTTTGCGCTTCTTATAGGCTTGCCGAGTAGTGTGAGCTCACCCTCGTCTATAGGGTAGAGACCGAGCAGCATCTTGATAAATGTCGTTTTTCCGGCACCGTTTGCTCCCAGGAGGCCGAGAATCTCTCCGCTTTTGAGCTCCATATCTATATGGTCGTCGGCAACGAAATCTCCAAACCTTTTTGTAAGCCCTTTGGCCTCCATTACAACTTGTGGAATAGGCTCTTCGCTCTCACGCTCACTGACCTCTATTGTCGGTATCCGGGTGCCGCGTTTTAGCGCGTTTATGAAAAAGAGGGCCTCCAGCGTAGGCTTTTTGTGCGGAGCCTCCATAGGGTCGAGAGAGTATGTATAGTGGCCGGCGGCTATACACCGACCGCTTTCGCACGCAACCGGCTCGTACACATACTCTTTTACGGTTGCGGTAAGCTCTTCGGCCGTCCCGGATGCAATTATGGTGCCCGAGTCGAAAAGATAGACCCTGTCCATCTTTGCGGCCTCCTGCATATATGCGGTGCTCATCAACGTAACGGTTCCCTCGCTCTCGCTTATCTCTTCGAGTATCTCCCACAGTTCAAGCCTGCTTAGCGGGTCTACCCCCGTGGTTGGCTCATCGAGTATCAGAAGTTTAGGGCGGTGGATCAGGGTACAGATGAGTGAGAGTTTCTGCATCATTCCGCCGCTGAGCTTGCCTGCCGGACGCTGCGTGAAACGCTCGAGTCCGGCCATTTTGAGAAGCCTCTTTTTGTAATCTTCCAGCGCGGTATCCTCTTTCAGTCCCCTTATCCTGGAAAAAAACGAAAGATGCTCCAGTACCGTAAGATTCTTGTAGAGTACAAGCCCGATCCCCTGCGGCATCAGACCGATCATGGGCTTTAGTCTCTCCGCCTCACGGGGTGAATTGAAGCTTTTACCGCTGAAAGCGATTTCGCCTTCGAAGCGTATCACTCCGGCAGCCGCGTGCATCAAAGAGCTTTTTCCGGCACCGTCGGCACCTATGAGACCGATGATCTCTCCTCTTTGCGCATATAGGGTGGCATCTTTTACGGCGGTTATACCGCCGTGTTTTACGGTTACGTCTCTTATCTCGAGCTCAGCCATTGCGGCGGCTTCCCGAAACGATATAAAGAAGCGCCATCAGAGAGGTACCCGCAAATCCGAAAAGAAGAGCCGAGTGCATCCCGAAATGCTCCCAGATCATACCCGAAACATAGGCTCCCGCCGCCCCGAAAAGTGCGATCGCGGCGTAGAACACTCCGTAAACGG
>JALSXE010000183.1:0-4358 GCA_027072755.1 Campylobacterales bacterium
CTGTACGGGAGGTCTCGAAACATCGATGAACTATTTCGTTCTGCACCGTCTGCTCGGATTTGAAAAGGCGAAGCTATACGACGCTTCGATGAAAGAGTGGGCCAACAGGGACGATACACCGATGAGGCTCTTTAGGTGGGAGTAACTCCTTGAAGTAAAACTATTTCCTTAAGGATAACTTTTATTATATAGTGATATAATTCCAAGTACAAAAACAGATAAGAAGGAGAGAACGATGAAGAAGATGGTTGTAGCCGTAGGTGCTGTAGCGTTTATGGGTATAAGTGCCGTAGCGGCGGACGCTTTGGTTCAAAAAGCGAAAAATGCCGGCCTTAAGCCGATTCCTGAGAGCAAAACCGAGCTTTACAAACTTATAGACAACCCGAAAAACCCGATTACTGATGCAAAAGTCGAGCTCGGTAAAAAGCTCTATTTCGACCCGAGACTCAGCAAGAGCGGTCTTATAAGCTGTAACACATGCCACAACCTTGCGACCGGCGGTGTAGACGGTGTCGATGCGGCTACAGGTCACAAGTGGACCGCAAACCCGCATCACCTGAATTCTCCTACCGTCTACAACGCGGTTTTCGCACAGAGACAGTTCTGGGACGGACGAAGCCCCGATCTTGAAGATCAGGCGCAGGGGCCTATCCAGGCGGCTCCCGAGATGGCGGCTACGAAAGAGCATGTGGAGAAGGTTATAAACTCCATACCGGAGTATGTAAAAGAGTTCAAAAAAGCTTACGACAATCCTAATATGAAGCCGACTTTCAAGGATGTCGCGGATGTTATCGGGATATTCGAGCGCACGCTTGTGACTCCGTCAAGATATGACAAATATCTGGCCGGATGCGACAAAGCGCTGAGCAAAGAGGAGAAAGAGGGTCTTAAGATCTTCATCGACAAAGGGTGTGTAAGCTGCCACAACGGCGTCGCACTGGGCGGATCGATGCAGCCGTTCCCCGCGGTAGGTAAATACAAGTATGCCGATGTCGGGGACTTCAAGGGTGACAAAAACGGTATGGTAAAAGTTCCTACACTCAGGAACGTTCTGGAGACAAGACCGTACTTCCACAACGGTGCCGTCTGGTCGATCGAAGAGGCTATCAAGATAATGGGCGAGACGCAGCTCGGAGTCAAGATTAGCGACAAAGAGGCGAAGAAGATCAAAACGTTCTTCGGGGCCCTTACAGGTAAAAAACCGTATGTACGGTACCCGATGCTCCCCGCAAGCACAGAGAAGACTCCAAAACCCGATCTCAACTGATTCCGCTCCCCCTCGAGGGGGCGTCGACTCCTCTTTATACTTTAAATCTCTCCATCAATCTCTTTAGATTCGTTGTCGATTCAGCGATTGTCTGTGCCGCATGCGCCGTCTTCTTGGCACCTTCATAAGTCTTTTCTCCGACTTTTTTTATGGTGCCTATATTTTTGCTGATCTCCGCGATCACCTCTGTCTGATTACTTGCCGACTCCGATATGTTTCTGTTCATATCGCTTATTTCCGATACGGCGTTTATAATGGTGTCTAGGGACTCTCCGGCTTTACCCGCCCTCTCTACACTCAAAACGGCCTGTTCGCGCCCTCTACGCATCACTTCGACGGCCTCGCCGGTGCCCGATTGCAGCAGCTCTATCACGGCCCTAATCTCCTGAATCGAGTCGTGTGTCCGTGCGGCAAGTGTCCGAACCTCATCGGCCACTACGGCGAAACCTCTGCCGTGCTCACCCGCGCGTGCCGCCTCTATCGCCGCATTAAGCGCCAGTAGGTTGGTCTGGTCGGAGATATCCCTTATCACCTCAAGTACCCTTCCAATGTTTTCTGCATCGTTTTTGAGCTTCAATATCACCTCGGAGGCCTCCTGCACCTCGTCGGCGACTCTTTGAATGGCAGATATAGTGCTTCCTACGACCTCTGAGCCGTTGTAAGCTTCGTGACGGGCGTTTTGTGCGGCTTCCGAAGCAACTTCGGCGCTCTTTGCGACTTCATTAATGGAGTTGACCAGCTCCTCTATAGCCACGGCGACCTCTTCTGTTTTCATATGCTGTATTCTTGCGCTTTCGTTGCTCTCTTTCGAAAGAGATGAGATTTCGTCGGCGACACTGGAGAGCTTTTCAGTGGAGCCTATGACATCCTGTATGATCGTTTGAAGCTTTTTCATGAATGTGTTGAAGTTGAGGACGAGTTTTCCTATCACATCTTTGCTTGAAGTAGAGAGCCGTCTGGTCAGGTCTCCCTCGCCGGTTGCAATCTCTTCAAGTGAGTCGGCGACTTGTGAAATGCTTCTGTTTATCATGCGGCCTATGGTAAAGACGGCTACGATCAGGATCAGCGTAAGAAACGTCCCTATGAGAAGCCCGGCCTTATTCGCCTTTTTAAACGAGGCTATCGTTCCGTCCACTGTTGAGATAAATGAGTCGTATTCGCTTTTTCTGTATTCGCGCATCCTCTTTTCGAAGTCGTTCATCGCGTCGATCATCTTCAAAGAGGCCTCCTGCCTTTTATCTTCCGGAATCTCTCCGTTTATTAGCCCCAGCGTTACGGAACGGGCGGTGTCGTAATAGTTTTTAAACGCTTTCTGCAGTGCGGCTACACTCTCGGACCTTGACGGATCTATCGCGGCTATCTCTTTGAACGCTTTCTGCATCTGTTTCGCCAGTTGATCTGTGGTTTCGTTAACCATATCCTCATCTTCGGTATAGACCGCGGTTCCGAGCAGATCCTTGATTCTTACCATCCGCGCCACATTTGCATCGGTTCTCTCGAGTACGGGGTAGTTGATCTCTCTTATTCCCACAAGCTTCTTTTCGTTCAGAGCGGTCTGCCGGTATCCAAAGCCGGTATAGAGGACGAACCCCGCTATTCCCACTGCGCCGATTAGCATGATCTTGGCATTTATCGAGAGTGATTTGAACCAGTTCATGCCGACCTTCCCGCCGTTTTCATTATATCTATTTCCTTGGTTTTCATTACGGTTTGTAGAGCACCTTGACGCTGTCGTCGAGACTCTTTTCACTTATATAGCCGAGGCTGTTGGGTGTTTTGGAGACCCACTCTTTCATGGCGTTGTCGTCGCCAATCACTTTGGGCTGTACACCTTTTCCGGAAAATACCAGTTTGGACCAGTAGCGTTTAAGCTTTTTGGAGCTCTTTTTCAGAACCTTTTTGTTGAACTCTTTTCTGACTGGGCTTTTGGAGCTTTGGTCTCCGACTACCGCTACGCTTCCATCCGGAAAGGCTTTCGTCTTCTGTAGGAAGATGCTCCTTACCTGGCTTGCATCGAGAGAATCGGTCTTTGTCGCTTTGCTGGTTATAACAACCACTCCTGCCGCGGCTCCCTGTGCGAAGAGAAAGAGTGATATAATCAGTAAAATCGGTGAAATACGCTTTATAGTTTTAAACATTCCGGCCTCCTAAAATACTACATCTACGGCAACGCCGAACCGGTTGGTGTCTCTCTCCGTCGGCACATTTTCGAAAAGTCCGCTTCCCTCGACAGTTTTTATCAAACTGTATTCGAGTTTTAAGTCGGCAGAATCCGAAAGATCGTAGCGGACTCCCGCGGTTATCATCTGCTGCTTCTGCGGGCTTGCGCTATCTTCGCCCTTCTCGAAGTGCTGATATGTGATGTGCGGCAGCCACTCGTCTATCTGATAGCCGAGTGTCGTATACCAGCTCGTTCCGTTCATCATCTCTGTTTCCATATCGGTCTTTGCCCACTCCGCATAGCCGATAAGATCGTTCCAGTCGAGAGTCACTCCTACAGCGATATTGCTGTGCGTCTTTCCTTCCATAGCCGCCATCGTGGTATCTCTCATGGTTCCGCGGTAGTATGTGGCCTGAAAAGCCACCGTGTCGTTCCAGTTGATGCGCACTTTTGTACCGAGCAGTTTGCGTAGATTCATGGATTCCAGAGCTATCTCGCCGCCGAAAAGGTCAACATTTATCTCGGTGTCGCCATAGTCGGTACCCCACAGAGCGCTCAGGCCGGTATACGCCTCCCTTGTGATATTCGGTCCGGCTGCTACCTCTGTATAGAAGAGCTCCGGCGGTGTTATCCACGGGTAGGCGTTTCCTACATCCACATATTCATTCACCAGACCTACAGGAAACTTGATCTTACCGGCTCTAAGTGTCGTCTGCTCGCCCATGCTGTACGAAATGAAGCCCCAATCGAGTGAAAGAGTGTAGTTTTCCCCCTCACGGGAGGCGAAAAACTGGGTTGCGACCGAAATCTTTTCGTCCACCGGAGCCGTCAGGTTTATGCCCACCTTGGTCCCCTGCCACGATCCGTCCTTTCCTACACCGGTTCCGTTTTCGCCGTTGAAGTAGTTCTCTTTGTCAATCTGCTGATATT
>JALSXE010000184.1:0-4333 GCA_027072755.1 Campylobacterales bacterium
ACATAATAGAGCCCTGAATCTCCTTCTAAAAGAAAGTCGTAGGTTTTTCTTTTCCTTTTGGGGAGGGTTTTATAGGAGCTTTTTGGTGTCATATATGCCCAGCGGACAAACTCTTTGTAGTACTTCACCTCTTTCAAAAATATCGGTGAAGTACATGGATATATATGATCCAGTCGTGTCTGCATTTCGCTCATCCACATCAACCCTTTCAATGCTCCCCAGTAAAACGCCACTTTGGTATGGGGTCTTTTTTCAAACGCGTCCGCGAGCTCTTTGTCTATCTCCCACTGCGCCCGCACATCGTCGAGTATCTTTATGAATTCGAAGAGCTCATCTTGCAGTTTGGGATTTTTCCACACTGAAACATACCAGTACAAAAAACCTCTGTCCCTGTCATACTCCAAAGAGGCTTGATATTTGTAATACATCGCATAATAAGGAGCCATCGAGGCGATGGCCAGGTATCTGTCGAACCTGTCGAACTCCCTGTCTTCGACGGGCTTGTCGTGAAGCGCTTTGATAGTCGTGTAGATATCACGTATAAGCGGAAGGACGGCCTTGTCCATGGAGGCGTTGGGGTTTGTGAAACGTATGCCGCTCTTTTTATCCTCTTCGCTGACTGGGGCGAACATGGTTCTGGCATAGTCGAAGCTGTGGAACTTGTAGTGCCATATCTCCCGTTCGCCGTCGTTTTCGGGTATATGCGCATCTATTTTGGAGAGTATGAAATCTCCCGCTTTTTGGAGGGGTTTGAAAAGCGGATTGTCCGGGTAGACGAACGGAAGCATGATCTTTTTGTACAAAAACACCGCATCACCAGCGATCGCATACGCTTTCGCCTCTTTATAGGGCCTCTCTTTGTAGAGATAGTCGTAAGCCTTGTCTGCATATAGCACGGCAAACGCCGTGAGATACAGAGGCACTATGATTTTGGCGACTCTTTTAATACCGACCGGCGGAACGCTCTTTTTCAGAGCCCTTCGTACCGACTTAAACGACTCGATCATTATATAGAGCAGGACGATAATTACAAGCAGACCCGCCGCCGCGAACAACCAGTAGTAAAAAAACGATTCTATATATGCCATATCATGCAGCTTTCGTAAAAATATTACGCGATATCTCTTGTTTGGTCATATTTCTCTTTTCCATCATGAACTCTTTGAAATTCTCCGTCTCTTTTTCGATCCGGCGCCTTTGATGTACACCGCAGCCAACATTTTATCATTCATATCTGTTTACATTGGATTAAAACGGAAAATATTCGGATTTTTCAAAAGTGTGGTTACTAAATGTTGCAGATCGGTTTTCTACTGTTGCGGAAAGCTATTTTGTAATGCAGACCGCTGTTTTTCAGGTTACTGTTTCCCGGGAGGATACGGTGAGCGTCGTTACCGCACACTCATCCCTTCATCGAGATATTTTATGAGGGGATAGAGGAAAAAGTTTATCACTCTTCTTTGTCCCACTTTCAATTCCGCCGTTACACTCATACCGGAGGAGAGGTAGACTTTCTCTCCTTTGACCATTAAATAATTTTTTTCCGGTTTGAGATATACTTCATATACGGGCCCCAGCTTTTCATCTTCTATCGCATCGTCGGAGATGTGCATGACCGTCGCATCTATGAGTCCATATTTCTGAAAGTCGAATGTATCTATTTTAAGCTCCGACTTCATTCCATTTTTGATGAATCCTATATCTTTGTTTAAAACGGTGGCTTTTATGATCAGGGGAGCGTCTTTCGGGACTATGAGTATAAGCTTTTCGGCCGGTGTCACCACACCCCCTATGGTATGTACCAAAAGTTTGGAAACATAGCCGTCGACAGGAGAGGTGATGGACTGTTTCTCTTTTTGAAACTTGATAGACTCGATTTCTACCTTTAGGAGCGTCGCCTCTTTTCTCTTTTTAGTCAGCTCTTCGAGCAGTTTATTCCGGAAGTCCTGCGTTATCAGGAGCTCTTGCTGCTTCAGTTCATTGAGCTTCTCTTTCAACTGCAGGATATCGTGTTCTTTCATGCGTATCTGCTCTTCGTACTCTATGGTCTCTTTGTGGGCTTTGTCGTATTCGCTTTTTGCGATTATATCTATGACCTCTAAAAGCTCTTTCTCCTTTCTCTTCGCATTATCGCTATGCCGCCGCAGTCTTCCTACATCTATCTTTGCGGATTTTATTTGCTCCAGAACCTGAAGTTTCTGCTGTTTTACAAGCGCCAGCTGCTGTTCGTATCCTTTTTTTGCGGTTTTGTATATGAGGTTTTGCGTAGAGAGAAGATCTTTGTCGACTTTCGACTTGTCTACCAGAAAATCCCTGTTTTTTATAAGTGCCGAAATCCTTGCAATCTCTAGCTCCAGCAACTCGAGATTTTTTATTTTCGAGTTGAGATTGGTTTCGGTAACGGATGGGTCTATCTCTACCAAAAGTTGACCTTTATGGACGAACTCGCCCTCTTTTACAAGAAGTTTGCTGATGACACCTGTTTCAACGGGCTGAAGTGTTTTGATCTCTCCGTAAGGTATGACCTTTCCCCTGGCACTTACAACAACGTCTACCTTTGCAAGATAGAGCCATAGTACTCCTAAAAATATAATAGCTATTATAATCCAAAGAAGTGCCCTTCCAAGGGGATTCAGCGGTTTCTCTTCAATCTCTACGAGGAGAGGTTTGAACTCATGTCTGTCTTTCGTCTGGAATAGTCCCATCTTCAATCCTGTTGGGTGTAGAGCTTGTAATAATAGCCCTTGAGTTCAATAAGTTCATCATGCGAACCCCGCTCCACGACTCTCCCTTTGTCAAGCACCAGAATAACATCGCAGTTTTTGACGGTACTGAGCCTATGTGCCACGATGAACATGGTTTTGCCGCCTTTGATCATTTTCATATTGTTCTGGATTATCTTTTCCGACTCGTAGTCGAGTGCGCTTGTGGCTTCGTCGAAGATAAGTATTTTCGGGTTGATTATCAGGGCTCTCGCTATCGCGATACGCTGTCTCTGCCCGCCGGATAGTGAAGCGCCCCTCTCGCCGACTTGTGTATCGTACCCTTCCGGCAATTCAGATATGAAGTCATGGGCTCCGGCGATTTTAGCCGCGTTTATAATGTGCTCCATGGGCGCATCGGGACGGGAGAGTGAAATGTTGTCTTTTATGGTGCCGCTAAACAGGTAGTTCTCCTGCAAAACCACACCTATATTGTTTCGGAGCCATTTCGGGTTCATGTGGCGTATATCGACTCCGTCGATGTAGATCGTACCTTCGTTGGGCACATAGAGCCTCTGAATAAGTTTTGTAATCGTGCTCTTTCCGCTGCCGCTTCTGCCCACCAGCCCTACACACTGGCCGGCAGAGAACTCGGCGCTTATTCCGTCGATGACATTCTGCTTGCCTACATCGTATGCAAAACTGATGTTGTCGAAGCGCACGTTGCCTTCGATTTTTGGAAGAGTTATTGCTTTATCGTTTTTCTGCTCGGTCGGAGTGTTTAGAATGTCGCCCAGTCTGTCTACAGACAGAAGTGTCTGCTGGAACTCGTTCCAGAGGTTCACCAGCCTGAGAACAGGGCCGCTGAACTGGTTTGCGAACATTTGAAAGGCTATGAGTTGCCCTACACTCAACTTTCCTTCCAGAACGAGCGTGACTCCCATATACAAGATAGAGATGGTCATGAGCTTCTGCAGCATGCCTGAGAGACCGCCCAGAATATTGGAAAGATTTGAGAGGTTGAAACTGGAATTGACATACTTTGCCAAATGATCCTCCCATCTCTTCTGCATGGACCCTTCAAGGGCCAGTGATTTTACAGTCTGTACTCCGGTTACCGACTCCACCAGATAGGCATTCGACTGTGCACCCATCTGAAACTTCTCTTCGAGACGTTTGCGCAGCTGCGGAGTAATGAAGAAATATATAAGGCCTATAACCGCTACAAAAGAGACTACCACCATCGTAAGCTTAACGCTGTAAAGGAGCATTACCGCCACAAATACCCCGCTGAAGAGAACGTCCAGAATCACACTTATCGATTTGTTCGCGATAAACTCCCTGATAGTATCGAGTTCCCTGACTCTGGCTATGATGTTTCCGACTTTCCTCTTCTCGAAATATGCTATGGGCAGTGCGAGAAGATGAAAAAAGAGTTTGGCCCCGAGCTTGGCGTCAATCTTCGATGTCGTATGTATAAATATATAGTTTCTCACCAGGTTCAGCAAAAAATCGAACAATGTGACGGCAATAAACGCTATGGCCAGGACATCAAGGGTCGTCATAGATCTGTGGACAAGGACTTTATCCAAAATCACCTGCGTAAAAAGCGGTGTCACCAGCCCGAAAAG
>JALSXE010000185.1:0-4327 GCA_027072755.1 Campylobacterales bacterium
CTCAAACGGGCCGACCTGCTGCAGTACGTTACGGCGGAGATAACCGAAAGCGAACTTATGGCCTGCACTCAAAAGGAGCTCGATTTTGTGGAAGAGATGAAAAAAATGGGAGTGAAGATATCGCTCGACGATTTCGGGACCGGATACTCCTCTTTGCGCTACATCCATAAGCTTCCGATAGATGAACTGAAGATAGACAGGGCGTTTGTCGAGAATATTCCGGGAGACGCAAAAGATGAAGCGCTCGTAACCATTATAAAGAGCATCGTAGATACGTTCAGGCTCGGATGTGTTGTCGAAGGAGTGGAGAGGGTCGAGCAGAAGGAGTTTTTCCAAAATCTGGGATTGACAACGATTCAGGGATACTTTTACGGAAAACCGATGGACGAAGAGGAGGCTACGAAGATGCTTTTCGGCGGCCGTTTAAAGCTTTCGGAATAAGTTTACGTGATTAACGGGTGCGGCTATGAGACCCGGCAACGCTCAACATCTCTGTTTCAACAGCCGTTTGGTATAATCGCACAAACAAAACAAAGGGCTTAAATGACCAGGCATTACCGCGTTTTGATCGACTGCAGGGACGAAAAGGGCCTCGTCTACAAGATTAGCAAAACCCTTTTCGATTTCGGCCTCAATGTAGAGAAGAACCGTGAGTTCGTCGATGCCCAAAACGGGAAGTTCTTCATGCGCAGCGAGGTGAGCGGAAAGTTCGATCCGGGCGCACTGGAGGCGGAGCTGAAGCTCGTTCTTCCGAAAGACGCCGTGATCAGGCTTGCGGAGCCGCGGCCCAAGCGGGTGGTGATCATGGCGACCAAAGAGAGCCACTGCCTCGGAGACATACTTATACGCCACGAAGCGGGTGAACTCGAGGCGCAGATCGTCGGAGTCGTATCCAATTACGATATACTCAAAGGGCTTGTCGAGAGGTTCGATATACCCTACGTGTGCGTAAGTCACGAGGGGCTGCAGAGGGCCGAGCACGAGGAGCTGATTTTGGAGGCGATAGACTCTTTCGGCGAGATCGACTATATAGTGTTGGCGAAATATATGCGAATACTTACGCCTGAGTTCGTGAGCCGTTTCGAAGAGAGGATCATAAACATACACCACTCGTTCCTTCCTGCATTCATAGGGGCGAACCCTTACAAGCAGGCATATGACCGCGGTGTTAAAATCATAGGAGCGACCGCCCACTTCGTAAACAACAACCTGGACGAGGGGCCGATCATCGCGCAGGGTACGATACCGGTCGATCATGCTATGGACTGGAAGCAGATGCAGAGTGCGGGGCGCGATGTGGAGAAGATAGTGCTTGCAAAAGCCCTGAAGCTGGCGCTCGAAGATAAGATCTTCGTCTACGCCAACAAAACGGTAATATTCGACTGAGGTAACAAGACCGTGAGACGACTTCTACTCCTATTGAGTCTCGCCGTATTGGCGCTTGCGGCTTCCGGATTCTGGGAGAGTGTCGTCGAGATAGAGAAGAGCTTCTATTCATCCGAAGAGGGCAAAAAGATCACTCTTTCGCGTGAGGGAAACGCCTCAGCGGTGCAAAAACCCCTCGATCTCTCTTCGATGGTGGACGAGCGTGTAGCCCGCTTCAACCAGCTCATAGCCGTTATCAAGGAGAGACCGTACGACGTAAAGAGTGAGAAAAACCCCTTTTTCGACCCGTCAAAAGCCAAAGAGGAGCGCTCCCGCCTTCTGGCAAGGATAGGTGTAAACAGCGAGTACGGCTATACGGCCGCCGTTACGAGGGACAGAATAGCCTTGAAGTCTCTCGAGACGAAGGAGCATATCTACCGCTTCTTCGTAAACCTCGCCGACGGCTGGACCTCGATGGATGACAAAGCTCTCGATGCGGCGATAGAGGAGCAGATGAGATATCTTCGGTCCATCCCGATGGAGCGCTTTCTCAAGGCGTACGAAGAGGCCAAACCGCTCAAGGATGCCATCTCGCGGCAGATTGTCGAAAACTATGCCGAACTGAAGATGCATACCGCCTTTTTCGGCGACTTTCTCGAGTATCTCTCTTCGAACCCGTCTCTGCTTCACTACAGGTCGCTGGCAGCCATCTTCAAACTCGACGAGATAATAGATAAGATCAACGATATCGAGCTCTTCGCCAAAATAAACACATACCTGCGATACCTCTATCTCGATATGGGAAGGGTTCTGATATTTCTCCTGATAATGCTGCTCGCATGGGGAGTCGGCTTCGTCGTCTACTACAGGCTTTACGCTTTCTTGAAGAGGCAGATCCTGAAAAAGAGAGACCGCATAGACGAGATGCTTCTTGCGAATCTCGACGGTATCAGAAAGCCTCTCTACCTTCTGGTTCTCTCTTTCGGATTCGAGCTGGGGCTGGAGGTGCTACTCTACCCGAAACCGTTGGCCGAAAGTGTCGGGATTCTCTTTTATGCGGTCTACCTCGGGATCGGTGCATACATCGCGATGGTCATAATAGACAGCCTCTTCTTCGACTACCTGATAAAGCATGGTGAGCTGAAAAACAGGCAGATGCGCCGGGAGCTGGTGAACCTCGTCATCTCCATCCTGAAGATTACGGTAGTTACGATAGCGATCTTTATGCTCCTTGTAAAGATGGGGGTGAACATTACCGGTCTGCTCGCTTCGCTCGGTATCGGCGGTCTTGCCATTGCGCTTGCGGCGCAGAATACGCTTAGCAACTTTTTCGGCCTTTTGAAGATAATTTTCGACAACTCCTTCTCCCAGGGTGACTGGATAGAGACGAAGGATGTCGAAGGTACTGTCGTCGAGATCGGATTTATCAGCACATTCATCAGGACATTCGACAACGCCATGATTACCGTTCCGAACTCGACGCTCGCGAACACTCCGCTGAAAAACTGGAGCAAAAGGACGGTCGGGCGTCGTATAAAGGTATATATCGGTGTTACCTACGGGTCGAAACGGGAAAAACTAACCGAGGCGCTCGAAGAGATCAGGCGGATGCTCGTATCGCATCCGGGTATAGCGACTCCGCAAAAGATAGATACGGGCCTGATTCGAAAGCAGTCGAGAAAAGAGAAGAAGCTTGTTTCGGCGGAGGACAAGTACGGCGTAAAAACCACTCTGCTGGTATATCTCGATGAGTTCGCGGAATCTTCGGTAAATATACTTGTATACGCCTTTACCGAAACGACGAAGTGGGAGGAGTGGCTGGCGATAAAACAGGATGTGCTTTTAAAGATTTGGGAGATATTGGAGCGTAACGGTCTCGATTTTGCATTCCCGTCCGAATCACTATATTTCGATCCCGAGAATGTAAAAGAGAGTTTCGAAGCCGTTGCGAAGGGAGATTGTCAACCTTCAGGCAGATAGAGTCCTCCGTTATGAAGTAGCGGTTTGTCAACATAAAAACACCGACTTCCAAAAATATATCGCAAATCACCGATTTATAACTTATAGCATTAGCTATGCTAATAATAAAATTAGAGAAATTTTCTAAAATTTTCATATAAATCGCGCTATAATCAGGGAATGAGACTGCCGGCATACCCTTTCATTCGCCATGAGCGTGCAAGATCACTCCGTTATTTAGCCGAATTCGGACTGCCTGTATGATACGTAAACACGTTACGGAACAGACCGCGATATTTTTCAGCGTCACCAAATGGGTAGTACTCTCTTCTGTCGTGGGTGTTCTCATCGGTGCGGTGGTCACCATGTTTCTGAAGATCCTGCAGGTTGCCGAGAGCAGCCGCACGGAGCTTCCTTTCGAGTACTACTACCTCCTTCCCTTCGCTCTGATGATCACAGTATGGATAGTGCGTACCTTCGCCCCGAGTGCGGAGGGGCACGGTACCGAAAAGGTGATAGAGGCGGTGCATAAAAAACATGGAAAGATAGACATCGCCGTCATACCGGTTAAGCTTTTCGCTACAGTGATAACGATATTCGCAGGCGGCTCTGTCGGAAAAGAGGGGCCCGGTGCGCAGATAGGCGCCGGCGCCGCTTCATGGCTATCCGATATTCTTCGATTCAGCAAAGAGGATCGCAAAAAGCTCGTAATATGCGGTATTAGCGCCGGTTTCGCGTCGGTTTTCGGCACACCTATCGCCGGAGCGATATTCGGTGTGGAGGTGCTTATCATCGGGGTAATTCTCTACGATGTGCTGCTGCCGTCGTTCATAGCCGGATTCGCGGCATTCACCACGGCGCAGTTTCTCGGCATCGAGTATACATATTTCGATATCCGATTCTACCAGAATATCGCGCTGGATCTGCCCCTGATATTTCAGGTGGTGGCCGCCGGCCTCTTTTTCGGTTTCATATCGGACATTGTGGTCACGGCCGTAAGCAG
>JALSXE010000186.1:0-4324 GCA_027072755.1 Campylobacterales bacterium
CGACTGAAGTAGCTCATGAAGCGGTTGTATGCGAAATCGAACATATTGCCGGTAAAGAGGAAGAGTGCTACGACACCGTAGCAGAGATAGGCTATATATTTTTCGGGAATCAGCTCTTTTTTAAAGAGTATGTAAAGAGCTGCTATGAGCAGAAGCTTCAGAGGAAAGTAGAGCGCCAGAGTACCGGCGATAGCGAGCGTCACGAGCTGAAAAACACCCTGCTCCTTTTTGTAGAAATGGAGCGCCAGCATATAGAGTATATACATAATGCCGATGGCCAGCACCATCGCCCTGCCCGAGTTGTAGAGATAGGGGTATATAGCGAACATAAACGAAGCTGCCAGAGCGAACTCCAGTTTTTTGGTCTTTACCGCTCCGAGCAGAAAGTAGACGATAAACATGGGCGCCATCGCCGAAAACATGTCGCTGTCGTAGTAGCCGACCATTGTACGGTTGTAGTAGCTCCACCCTATCGCGGCTACGAGAGAGGCGAAAAAACCGAGCATCGTCATGCCGTAGAGACGCCCTATTAAAATGATGGGCACCACCACGAGGCTCGATATCACCGCCGGCATATATAAAATTACGGTATCGAGCGAGAAGGGGAGAAATTTGGCCGCGAAGTAGCTGAGCGTTACGGTTGCGGTCATCCAGATATCGGGAACCCTCGGATTGTGCTGAAGCGTACCGAAAAGCTCTTTTTGCACACCGCTGGCGAAATAGTATCCGTCGTTGGTATTGATCATCAACTGCCCGTTCCAGAAAAACTCCGGAATGCCCGATGCCCAGTTAACCCATATCATTCTTACCGCTATGCTGAAGATATAGGCCAGAGCCGTCAGCAGCAAAAGATTCTTAAACCCTATCTTCTCTTCGGCTATTCCATCTATTTTCACTATACACTCTTTCTATTCTATATTTTCGAAGACTTCTGAAAGTATACCATCCGAAGTAATAAACGGCCCTGTACCACGGAAGCCTCTCCACCTCCCTGTAGAGCTTCCAGTTGTAGAGACTGGAGAGAATCTTGTTGCTGGAGAGGGAGGAGCTTCTGACCCTGTAGAGAGCGAGCGGTTCATTCAGGCAGTAGGCGCGCGGTACCTTTTTCAAAATCTTGAGCCACAGGGCGAAGTCCTGCCGCTTCCGAATTTCGGGCATATATAGTTTGCCCAGTTTTTTTGCATCGTATACGGCGGTAAGACACCCGATGACATTCTGCTTCAAAAGTTCGTAGTAATCCACGCTCGAAGGCGACTCTATCTTATCTATAATCTTGCCGCTCGACTCCTCTATCCTGTAGTAGTCGGTATAACTGAGGGCCATATCGCCCTCTTTCATGAAAGCTATCTGCTTCTCGAGCTTCTTCTCGTCCCAGATGTCGTCACCGTCCAAAAAGGCGATATATCTTCCGGCCGCCTCTTTTATCGCCCTGTTCCTGGCAACTGCCGGACCGCTGTTTCGCTCCAACTCCACAAGCCTCACTCTGCCGTCGCGCTTTTGGTACTCTTTTACGACCTCAACACCCGAATCGGTGGATGCGTCATCTACGACGATCATCTCCCAGTCACTGTAACTCTGGGCCAATACAGACTCTATGGTGGAACCTATGAACTTTTCGGCGTTGTACATAGGCGTGATGACCGAAACCAGACCGCTCATTTGACTATCCTCTCTATCTCGGAAAAAACCGCCGACACCTCATCGTCGGTTGCAAGCTCTCTAAAATCGACTATATGCGAATTTTCACCGTACGGCTCTATCTTGCGAACATCGGCGTGGCTCTTTTTTGAAAATATGGTAAGGGTGGGAGTATCGAAACATGATGCTATATGGCCCAGACCCGAGTCGTTCGTTATCATCAGGCCTATTTTAGAAATCAGAGCGGCGACACTCTGCAGATCACTCTGCACAAGCAGGGCCTCGGGTACGGCACCTCTTATCGTCTCACCCTCTTTTCGCTCCTGCGGGCCGACGATGATCAGAACGGCCGAATCTTCGATCTTTCTCAAAACCCTCTTTACAAGCTCTATATACTTTTCGACCTCCCACCTCTTGTTGGCGAACTTTTCGTTACACCCCGGATGTATCGCCAGAACCCTTTTCCCGTTCAACCCGTTACGCCTCATGAAGTTTTCGGCAAACTCGAAGCTTGCGGCATCCAGGAAAAAACGGGGATGGATCTCTACTCTATTTTTACAAATAGTCTCTACAAGCCCTATGTTGGAGAGCACCCTGTGCTCACCCTCCACCCTTCTTCTTTGAAGATCGTACCAAGGTACTCTCAGGCTGCCGTACTCACCTACCCTCTTTTTTGCTCTTATGGCAAGCATCAGAAGCGACATTTTGAAAACGGAGGTTCCCGACGTATGAAGAGCGAGGTCGTATCCTACCCTATTGAGTTTCGATACCGTTTTGACGATGGAGGCCGGAGTGAAATCGCAGTAGTGGACGCGGCCCACGAAAGGTGCGTTGATTATAGGAGCTTCGGAGAGCTTTTGAAATATGAGCAGATCTATCTTCGCTTCAGGGTAGCACTCGGCAAGATTGATTATCGCCGGGGTCGCCATAATCATATCGCCAAGACCGTATGTATGGACAAGAAGAATCTTCACAATCTGCTCCCGACCTTTTTCAAAAGCGCCCGGGACGCACACAGAAACGAGTCGCCGTACTCTTTGAACCTTTTTGCAAATGGGTCGAACCTCTTGTCCATTCGGCTCAAAACCTGAAGCTGTCTCGTCACCAGGCGGTGGTAGAACCCGCTATCGATCTCGCCGTCAAGGGAGTAGAGGCTCCAGTATCCGGTATCGTAGAGCGGAAGGATCGCAAGAAGATTTTCGATATTCTCGCTCAAAACATCCCTATGCTTAGAGTCGACTTCGCAGAGCTCCGATATGGCCAAGACAGCCGTTATGTACCCGTTCAATACGCCGCTGAGTTCGCTTCTAGGGTACTCCTCGTAAACAAATCCGGACACTCCATCTTTTTCGAAAGATCTCTTCACGCCACCTTCGACCATATCTTTGTCAAGGAACTCAAATGCGCTCAACGCACTCCGCAGATACCCTCTATCTTCGGTATATCTGTATGCCCTAAGCAGTGTCGAGATCGCCAGCCCCTGCGCCAGAGCGGAGGGCCAGGGGGTAGGCAGATCCTTAAATTTCGGGTTTTTGTGCCCGATTCTCCAGCCGCCGTCATCCTCCTGATGCTCCACGAGCCAGTTGCAGTGGTTCAACGCACGATTAAGCCATGCCTCATCGAAACTCTCGCGCCACGCCAGCCAGCAGGCCAGTGCATATTGTGCGATCTCCAAAGCGTGGATGTGCCACCGGCCGTCATAGCCCCTGAAAAGGTAGATACCTTCGTCACTGAAAGGCCCTTTGAAGCCGGTCGCTTTTTTGGAGATATCGTAGAAGTAGAGGTAGGGATCTCTCTCTCGCTCTACAGGGTCCGTAATCGGATAGATAGTGTGCCAGTAATCCTCTACGCCCTCCGTAAAGTACTGCATTACGGTTACAAGTTTGCCGTGCGAAAAGAGGCTCATTTTCGGCATATCTCCATATATATTCTCTGCATCGTCTCCACCTGCTCCCTCAACGAAAATTTCGATTTCGCCATCTCTTTGTTTCTCTTCGCAATCAGATCACGCTTTTCATCCCCATAGTTCGCGACTCCGATTATCGCCTCTCTCAAAGCGTCGCAATCTCCGGGGGGGACCACCACATTTCCGTAGCTCTCGTCGACTATTTCACGGACTCCTCCCACATCGGTAGCTATGACAATCTTTCCTTTAGCCAGCGCCTCTATGATAACGGTCGGCAGCGCCTCAGCCACGGTGGAGGAGAGCACCAGCACATCGATACTGTCGAGATATGCGCCGATATTTTCGATGAATCCCCTCATGACGATGGAAGACTCGAGCCCCTTTCGCGCAATCGTCTCTTTCAGCATCTTCTCGAAAGGCCTGTTCACTTCCGAGGCCTTCCCCACAATCTCGAAAAGAAGATCGGACCTCTCCGAAAGCCTCTCTACGGCACAGACAAACTCCAGCAGACCCTTCCCCGGATCTATGGAGCTAATGTTGGAAAAAATCATCCGGCAACCCATTGTAGACGACCCTTATCTTCTCTTCCGCCACACCGGCTTCTCTCCAGCACCTCTTTACCGCTTCGGAGACGCATACCACACTGTCGGAGCATGCCCCGATATATCTGTAGAGAATAGTATATAGTTTTCCTCTCCTTATCAGATGGTTGTGGGCTACGAAACCTACCCCGAAGAGTTTCGCCCAGAACGCGAAATAGATGCTCGATGTCAAAGAGTT
>JALSXE010000187.1:0-4303 GCA_027072755.1 Campylobacterales bacterium
GGAGAAGACCGACGAGTTCGCGGCACTAATAAGTGCCCTGATCCGTGACGAGAACGAGATGGAGCAGAGTGCGGCAGGCAAGATCAAGAAGGAGGGCTCGTGAGTGTACAGTTGACGCCTCAGCAGCAGGCACAGCTCGAAGAGTTGTCTATGGCCGAAAAGGTAGCCATTTTGCTGATACAGCTCGGAGAGGATGTGACGACCAACATTTTCGCACATCTGGATGTGGAGTCAATTACCGAAATATCGAAGTTCATAGCGATGGCCAAAACGATAGACAAACCGGTCGCTATGGCGATACTGGAGGAGTTTTATGCGATAATGCAGTCCAACCAGTATCTGAGTACCGGCGGCCTGGAGTATGCCAAAGAGATACTTTACAAAGCTCTCGGGCCGGAAGAGGCCAAGAAGATAATCGAGAGGCTCTCGAAGACGATGCAGAGTAGCCAGAACTTCAGTTTCCTTTCCAAAATCAAGCCGCAGCAGCTGGCGGATTTCATTGTCAACGAGCATCCCCAGACCATCGCCCTTATACTCGCCCATATGGATCCGAGCGATGCGGCCAACGTTTTGAGCTTCTTCGAAGACGATCTTCGTGCGGAGATCGCGATGCGGATGGCGAACCTCGGAGACATCTCTCCACAAATCATCAAGCGCGTCTCCACCGTTTTGGAGAACAAACTCGAGTCGCTGGCCAGTTACAAGGTGGAGGTGGGCGGACCGAGAGCCGTCGCAGACATCTTTAACCGTCTGGGGCAGAAGGCGGCCAAATCTACTCTTGTGCAGATAGAGCAGCTTGACGAGCAGCTTGCCAGTGCGATCAAAGAGATGATGTTCACATTCGAAGATATAGTCAATCTCGACAACAACGCCATAAGAGAGATATTGAAAGCGGTGGACAAGAAAGATCTTATGCTCGCTTTGAAAAGTGCACCTGTGGAGCTCAAGGAGCGCTTTCTCTCCAATATGTCCCAGCGTGCCAGGGACACCTTCGAGGAGGAGATGCAGTTTATGGGAGCCGTCAAGGTCAAAGAGGTCGAAGGGGCGCAGAGAAAGATTGTAGAGGTTGTACAGAAACTGGCTGAAGAGGGAGTGGTCAGTATCGGTGAGGCAGAGGAGATGATAGAGTAGCATGGAAACTGTAATTCCACCCGACAAAACCAGTGGACATGTAATTCAGAAATACCACTTCAAGGTACTTTCGGAGGATGCGGTCAAAGAGGAGACTCTTTCGTCCGGCGACGATCTGACGGAAAGGGATGATGGCGCTCCCGATGAGTATGAGGACGCTATGCAGCAGCCCCGGGGCGTTGAGCCGAAAGATGAGGTTGTCGAGCAGATGCTGAAGAAGGCCGATGAGCTCTCGACAAACCTTGTGAAGATGCAGATGCAGTTGGAAAAGCAGCAGCAGGAGTTCGAGAGTCGAATCGAAGAGGCGAAAGCCGCCGCTTTCGAAGAGGGGAGAGAGGCGGGCCGAAAAGCCTGCATGGAGCAGGTCGAAGCGGCTGCGGAGGAGCAGAGAAAACGGTTCGCCGCCGCTATAGAGGCGCTGGATCGGAGCAGACAGATGTTTCTAAAGAAGGTCGATACGATCGAAGAGGAGCTGATAGAGACCGCTCTTGATCTCGCCAAGCAGGTTGTCGCCAAAGAGGTTCAAAACGACTCGAAGGAGGTGGCACTGAGGCTTGCGCGTCTTCTGTTGGCGGAGGTGAAAGAAGCAGCCGAAATCACCCTAAAGGTCAATCCGGACGACTATGAATTTATAAAAAAGGATCTTGAAGAGGGCGGCAACATAGAGATAGTGGCCGATCCTGCCGTCGCCGCAGGCGGTGTAATCATCTTGAGCGATATAGGGAATATCGACGGAGAGATCATGCACAGGTTCGAAAGAATCAAAGAGGCGGTATTCGGAACCGTGAAGCAAGGAGAGCGATGAAAAACGTCAAACAGATGAGTCTGCCGGAGCTTGAAAAACTGGCGGATGATATACGGCAGAGGATACTCGATGTAGTGAGCCGCCACGGAGGCCACCTGAGTAGCACACTTGGGGCTACCGACCTGATTGTCGCGATGCATTATGTTTTCGATGCGAAAAAGGACCCTTTCTTGTTTGATGTAAGTCACCAGGCCTATGCCCACAAACTGCTCACGGATAGATGGGAGGAGTTCGAAACTCTCCGTCAGTTCGGAGGTATCAGCGGTTACACAAAACCCTCCGAATCTCCGTACGACTACTATGTTGCGGGACATAGTTCGACTTCGGTCTCTCTGGCTGTAGGTGCGGCCAAGGCTATTAGGCTCAGAGGCGAAGAGGGAGAGCGCATACCGGTCGTCATGATAGGTGACGGTGCGATGAGTGCCGGTATGGTCTATGAAGCACTCAATGAACTCGGCGACAGAGAGTATCCTGCCGTAATCATACTCAACGACAACGAGATGAGTATAGCGAAGCCGATAGGCGCTATAAGCCGTATACTCTCCCAGGCAATGGCGAGCCCCTTCTATCAGAAATTCAAACAGAGAACCGAGAAGATGCTGGAGCACTTTCCCGATTCGGCCGCATATATGGCCAAAAGGATGGAAGAGGGGATACGCATGATCACGCCCGGTATACTTTTTGAAGAGATGGGGCTTGAATATATAGGACCTGTCGACGGGCATGACATAGAGCAGTTGATAGAGACTCTCGAAATCGCAAAGCAGATGCAAAAACCGGTAATAGTGCACGCCCAGACCGTTAAAGGGAAAGGGTACAAGATTGCCGAGGGATACTACGAGCACTGGCACGGTGTAGGCCCGTTCGATAAAGAGAGCGGAGAGATACTGAAAAAGAGCAGCGGCAAGAGCGCCACGCAGATTTTCAGTGAAAAGCTCTGCGAGCTTGCGCAAAGCGACGAAAAGATCGTCGGTGTTACAGCCGCAATGCCGAGCGGTACCGGAATGAAGCTGCTAATGGAGAGGTATCCCGAGCGTTTCTGGGATGTGGGCATAGCCGAACAACATGCAGTCACATCGATGGGACCGTTGGCTAAAGAGGGGTTCAAGCCTTTTGTAGCGATCTACTCAACGTTTCTTCAAAGAGGATTCGATCAGGTCGTGCACGACATAGCGCTGATGAACCTTCCTGTAGCTTTTGCGATCGACCGTGCCGGAATAGTGGGGGAGGATGGAGAGACCCATCAGGGAGCGTTTGACATAGGCTTCTTGCGTATTATTCCCAACCTGACGCTATTTGCCCCGCGAGACAATACGACTTTGGAGCTTGCGGTTGAGTTTGCTGCAACTTTTCCGACTCCGTGCGCCTTCAGATATCCGCGCGGCTCCATGATGCTGGAAGACGGAAGATACGAGGCGAGCCGATTCGAACTCGGTAAGGCGGAGTATCTTAAGAGAGAGGGAGATATACTGCTGGTAGGTTACGGAAACGGAGTCGGAAGGGCTGTGAAAGTTGCAGACAGGCTTGCGGAGGCGGGCCTGGAAGCCGCCGTTTTGGATCTCCGTTTCGTAAAGCCTATAGATGCGGCGCTTCTCGAAGATGCGGCTGCCGAGTTTTCAAAATGGTTTGTATTCAGTGACGGTGCGAAAGAGGGCGGTGTGGCATCCGCAATCATGGAAGCGGTGACTCCGAAAACTCTACAAAATATCGAGATCAACTCCTTTGAGTACGAAGATAGGTTTATCCCTCACGGAAATACAAAAAAAGTTGAAGAGTCTTTGGGGCTGTTGCCCGAACAGATTGCCGAAAAGATTTTGAAGAGTCTTGAAGGGTCTTGATTAAGAAGTTTTCGCTCCCTACAAATGCAGTTTGCGGGCAGCTTTTAGAGATGGGGGCTTTACAGCCCCCCCATCACCGGTTTTACAACTCCTGATCAGAGCTCTTGGGCGTGTTTTTCCAGATATTCGGCGACGCCTTCAGGGTTTGCTTTCATGCCCTCTTCACCTTTGTGCCATCCGGCCGGGCAGACTTCACCGTGTTCGTTGGTAAAGTGCATAGCATCGATCATGCGGATCATCTCGTCTATATTTCTTCCGAGAGGAAGGTCGTTGATAACCGCATGTCGGACGGTTCCGTCGGTGTCTATCAGGAATGAACCGCGAAGGGCTACCCCGCCGTCAAGAAGTACATCGTAGTCGCGTGCGATATCTTTTGTAAGATCGGCAACGAGCGGATAGCGCACCTGCCCGATACCGCCCTTCTCTACCGGAGTGTTCTTCCAAGCAAGGTGCGTAAAGTGTGAGTCGATCGAACAGCCGATCACATTTACGCCGCGGCTTGTGGACTCGTCAAGTCTGGGGTGGAATG
>JALSXE010000188.1:0-4276 GCA_027072755.1 Campylobacterales bacterium
TATGATAAAAAATGATTAAATTAATCTACCGCTTAAAATAAAAATTATAAAATGTTTCAAAATGAATTCAAAAAGGGAGACGGGCATGAAAAAGGTGATCATATCGGCATTGGCGGGTGCGGCTATACTGCTTGTGTCGGGATGCGGGGAGTCTGCGGACAACTTCTCCGCGCAAAAGGCGGGCGGAGGCTACGTTATAATGGATACGGAAGGGGGTAATATTCCTTACCCTAACGATATCCTCTTCGCTCCTTCGGAGGGTCAACCCGCCGACGGGACACTCAACATCCCATTCGATGCCAACGACAGCGATGCGGGTGTCAAGGCGGCGCTCGATACCCTCGACGGCTTCTCCACGACCGCTTCGATCAGCATAGGAATAAGCGGAGATATAAACTCCTCTACGCTTGCCGGAAACATTCACCTCTACGAAGTGGCGGCGACCGAATCGAACGCCACCTCTCCCATACCCGTCGTAGGCGCCGTTCTTTCGGAGCTTACTTACGGTGTAGACTATGTAGCGGCGGCCACAAAGAGCCGCATAGCCATCCTTCCTCTCAAACCGCTAAAAGGCGGCAGCCACTACATGGTCATGCTAAGCAGCGGTATAAAAGATACGGCGGGCCGCCCCATAGAGTCCGACTATATCACGTCGCTTCTGCTCGGGAGCGCTCCGCTGATCGACTCATCGGGAAATCCCGCGATCGTAGTAGACAGCGATCCTGCGGCAAACAGGGCGAAGCTGCAGCAGCTCGAGGGGATTCGGCAGTTGACCAGGCAGATGCTCAATGTAGCCGGCCGCGACATGAACGTATCTGAAAGCGATGTTGTAGCGATCTGGAGCTTCACGACCCAGAGCATAGGAAAAGTGGCGGAGGCTTTCGCGTCGAACAACGAAAACGGGGCCATACTCTACTTGAGCGATACAAACCTCACATCCAAAGAGTTCCTGCTGGGTGCCGGGTACGACGTAAACAAAACGATGACCGGAAGCGCCGAGGTCTACGCCGGAACGCTCTCGAACCTGCCCTACTATCTGGGCATACCTTCGGCGCAGAACCCGTTTGCCCCTCTAACGGACTCGTTCATCTTCCAAAACGGCAGCGACATGCCGACCGAAACGGGCAGAGTCACCGTTCCGGTTCTGGCAACCGTGCCATCCGCCGCTTCCGGGTGTACGGAGCCTGCAGCCGGATGGCCCGTAGCCATCTTCCAGCACGGCATAACCAGAAACAGGCTCGACGTTCTGGCCGTATCGGAAGCGTTCGCGAAAATCTGCTATGCGGTAGTGGGCATAGATCTGCCCCTGCACGGCATAGCCGATACGACGAACCCGCTCTATATGGGCTCTTACGAGCGTACATTCAACCTCGATTTCCTGACCCAGGATGCCAATGAAACCATTCTGGCAAAAGCGCCGGACGGAAAGCCCGACAGCTCCGGAATACACTATATAAACCTCACTAGCCTTCTGACGGCAAGAGACAATATCCGCCAGAGCACATCTGACTACATAGCCCTTCATAACGCCATTGCCGCGAATTCCGTGGGCGTAAAGCTGGACGGAACCAAGGTCGCGTTTGTAGGCCACTCCCTCGGAACCATAGCTCCGTTCGGCTACTTCGCAAAGCAGGATCTTGCCGGACTATCGCTGAACTCCGTCGTTCTCTCCGTACCCGGCGGCGGCATCACAAGCATTATGGTCAACTCACAGACTTTCGGAGGCGCCATAGTCAAGGGCCTCGAAGAAGCCGGCCTGAAGCAGGGCTCCGACGAGTTCAACTCGTTCCTGAACGCCATGCAGACGGCGCTCGACGATGCAGACCCGCTCAACTATGCGGCGACGGTCAGCCAGAAACATAAGATCCTGATACACGAGGTCGTGAACGACGACGTCATACCCAACAGTGTAGCCACCGATCCGCTCGCCGGCGGCTTCCCGCTGCTGAAGCTGATGGGCGCGAAAGACATAACGACCTATTCGTTCCCGCCCGATACGAACGCGACGACGATCTACCCGACCACCAATGTAACCTCCACCGTTTTCAAAAGCGGAAACCACCGCTCTCTCTTCATCCCGGACTACAATCTGAATACGACAATAGAGATGCAGACCGAGATGTCCTCCTTCATCTTCACTCAGGGAGCGGCGATAGAGGCGAATCTTACAAAAATAGCGAACTGAGTTACGTAAATTGCGGGCAGAGCCCGCAATTTGGCATGTGGTTGGCGGCCCTGCAAGCCATTAAAGATTCTATATCTCAGGTTTTGTCGACAAGATCGTAGAGGGCGCGGATCTCCTGCGCCCATATAGAGTCGTCTATCGTCTCCAGAATGAGCGGGATGCCGTCCATTCTCGGATCGTTCATTATGAAGCCGAAGGCGTCCCACCCTATCTCTCCGCATCCGAGCGAGTGGTGACGGTCTACACGGCTGCCGAGTTTCGGCTTCGAATCGTTTAGGTGCATCCCTCTCAGATACTCGAAACCCACGATCCTGTCGAACTCCTCCATCGTCTCTTCGTACGCCTCTTTCGACCTCAGATCGTAGCCGGCAGTAAATGTATGACACGTATCGAGGCAGACGCCTACCCTGCTTCTGTCGGCCGTCCTCTCTATAAGGTAGGCCAGATGCTCGAACCTGTACCCCAGGTTGCTCCCCTGGCCGGCGGTATTCTCGATGACAAGGGTGACCCCTTCGGTTTCGTTAAGCGCTATATTCATAGACTCCGCTATCAAATCGAGGCACGCCTCTTCGTCGATCTTTTTCAGATGGCTGCCGGGATGGAAATTTAGCTTGTCGAGTCCTAGCTGTTCGCACCTTTTCACTTCGTCTATGAAAGCGTCGAGGCTCTTTTTGCGCTTCTCCTTCTCGGGGTGGCCTAGGTTTATCAGGTAGCTGTCGTGCGGAAGCACGTGTTCGGGCTCTATGCCGCTCTCTTCTAGATTCTCTTTAAAAAGCTCTATCGTCTCTTCATCGAGCGGCTTGGCACTCCACTGGCGCTGGTTTTTGGTAAAGAGCGCAAAAGCTTTCGCACCTATCGCTTTGGCGTTCAGAGGAGCGTTGAAGACACCCCCAGAAGCCGAGACGTGCGCTCCTACATATTTTTGCGCCATTTTCTATCTCTCCGTTATCTTAATAAGTATACGATTCAGCCTGTCCCTGAATCGGGCCGAGGCGCTATCGAAAGTGTAGATTATATCGAATCTGCCTTCCTCATATATACGCTGCACCATCCTGCCGCTCTCATGCTCCAGCCCCTCCCCGCCGAAAATGGGCCGCTTCGAGAGTATACGGGCCAGGGTTCCGGGCGGATAGTCGGCCTTCAGATACTTCCTGTAAAACTCCCGCTCCGACATACACTTGGAGTCTACACATACCCTTTTACCCACACTAAGGGCAAAGACGGGGCGCCCGGAGTAGTAGATCTGAACCTTTACGATATTTTTACCGCGATATATGAACCCCATATCCGCGTACTTCAAAGAAGCCGATTTGATCACTATCAGAGCCGGCTGCGGCTTTTCATAATACTTTGCACCGCAGCCTCCCAATACAAAAACCGTAATCAGAAAAAACAGATATCTCACTACATTCCCTCTTCCCAAGCCTGCAGCCGCGGCTTCATAATTGAATATGGATACAATTTTATAATAGTTTAAGTAAAATTCACTATAATTTCACCCACAAACCGTTGATGGCCCCTTCATCTAGCGGTCCAGGATGCAAGGTTTTCATCCTTGTCACAGGGGTTCGAGTCCCCTAGGGGTCACCACTTTCTATCCACTCGAAAATTTTGATTCCTACTCTTTTTTTGATAAACCCAACAACTCATGGATTTTTTCGCGCATGCGTTTTGCATGCGTTCCCTGCCAATATATCTTTTTGCACTTCGGGCACTGCCAGAAGCCGTCGAGCCAGCGGTATGTCTCTTTCGGAATCGATGTGAAGCTCCCCTCCTTCTCGACCGGCACAAGCTCCCTGTTGCAGCACAGAGAGCGGCGAAAGGGCCTTGCATACCTCGCAAGATCGAATATAGCTGCCACCCTCCTGACCTGGCTCTTCGCCTCTTCGCACCTCAACACCACAATGGCTTCGGGCGACCTCTCCTGAAGCCTCCGGTCGCAGGTAAGGCCTATACGTCCGAATCTGCACCTGGCTACGATCTCATCGTCCGATATATCGTCTCTGTAGTATGTATCGAACCCCAGCAGCCTTAGATACTTCGCGACCTTCGAAAGATGAACGTCGCATACAAACCTGATCTTTATGCCGA
>JALSXE010000189.1:0-16361 GCA_027072755.1 Campylobacterales bacterium
CTTTAGAAGCTCGGTAAATCCGACGATGCCGTTTAGCGGGGTCCTGATCTCATGACTCATATTGGCCAGGAAGAGGCTTTTCGCTTCGCTTGCCTCTTCGGCACGCTGCTGTTCGTGTCTTGCCTCCTCGATGATTGTCTGCAGCAACGCATACGCTTTGGCGGTTCCTTCGGCCGTATCGAGATTGATGTTGATCTGCTTGCTCGTGGATTCGGCCGCACTTTGGAGTATAGCTTCGAGATTTTTGATATTCTGCGTAATCTCGCGGCTTACGATATAGCCGAGAGTCGCGAGAATCAGGGTAATGATCCACAATGCGGCAGATGCCACGGCTATGAACATCTGCTCTTCCATCGTTTTGGCGCTCTTTTGCTCGAGAGACTCGAAAATGATCTTCTGCGCTTTCGAGAGGCGGACTATTTTTTCGGTATTCAGTTTGAACCAGTGAAGGGGATCAACCGTATAGTATCCGTCGTTGATGGAGTGCAGGATCTCGATCCTCGCTTGTGATAAAGCTTTGAAGACCTTTTCCGCATCCGGAGTAGAAAGAAGGGCGTGTACCCGCTGTTTCAGCTCTTCATCGTTGATAAAGTCATAGTCGTATGCGTCCGCCTGTCCTATATAGTGTATCCATTTCTGGAGCTCGTCATCGCTCATCTTCGTGTATCTTGTGAGCACATAGGACATGAAGCCGCGCTCTATACCGCTGTACTCTTTCGCCTTCGCAAAGTTGACATAGGCTTTCGCTTCGTTGGCGATCTCATGTTCCAGACCGATAGTGGTAACTTTGTCTATCTCTTCGAGCAGCGCTTTTATCAGTACCGAATAGTAGTTGAAAAAGGCTTTGTTGAAGCCGATCTGCAGCGTATCTATCTGTTCACGTTTTTTGTTGAGCATTCCAAGAAGCAGCCTTATCAGTTTTTTCGGCTTCACCTCCGGATGGCTCGAAAGATATCTGTTGAACACCGCAATCTCTTTATCTACCTCCGCACGCTGCTTTTTCAGCTTTTCGACCGCCTTTTTCCCGTTTGAGGCGATATATATCGAAGTCAGACCGCGCTCTTTGGCCAGCTGGGTCGCGACTCTATTCAGAATGGCGTTGTAGCTGATACGCTCATTGAGCGTCTCGACTTTGAGATAGTTCGTAGCCGACTGGTAGAGAAAAAAGCTGGCGAAAGCCAACAGAAGAACGATAGGAAAGAGAGATATCAGTTTCAGTTTGCTCTGTACGCCTATTTGCATGAGTCACCTCTGGTTATAATGGAATATTGTATTTTGCCGCTATGGCCGCACATTCGCCGGCTCCGCTCTTTTGACCCTCTTTCAAAAGGACGAGAATCGTCTTCTTGTCTTTGCTTCTGCTCAAAATCTTCGCTTCGGCAAGAAAGCATTTTGCCCTGACGTTTCCGAAGCTTACCGCTTTTTGCAGATATTTCCTCGCTTTGAAGAGATCCTTCTTTACACCTTTGCCTTCGAGATAGAGCAGCCCCAGAAGGAAGTGGGCCTGTTCGGCCCCCTCTTCGGCCACGGCTTTTTCCAGCATCTCTTTGGCTTTCGGGTAGTCTCCGGTTTTGTATGCGCGGATGCCGTCGGAAAAATAGCTGGCAAACAGCAGTGCCGGAGCTATCAACAGCAGCGCGAGGAGGCCTCTTTTCACGCGTACTCCTTTGCCATCATTTTAGTCAGGGCCGCCAGCTTGTGGTAGAACTCTATCAGCTCTTTTTCGACCTCCTTCGGATTTTGCGCATGCTGCACATTCTCCATAAGTTGTCGCATGTCCTCTATTCTCAGGTTCGCGGCTACACCTTTGAGTTTATGGGCGACTTCGTTAATCGTACCTATATCGCCTTTTTCGTAAGCCTTTTCGAAGCTCTTCATCTCCTCTCTGGCCTGCTCGATAAAGTCGTTGACAAACTCCAGAATCAGAGATTCGGGCAGCCCCAGAGCCTCCGCGGCCTCGTTCGGGTCGAATATTATCGACGCGCCCGTATCTTTCTCTTCGAGTTTGAGTTTCGAAGAGGGCCCGGAAGCGGAAACGCTCTTATCTTTCTCGATGCTATCCGGAGCGGCCGGCTCTTCCGGCGCCGTTTCGATGCGGGCCTCCTCTTCGAGTTGCGGCTCAATCTCTTGCGCGGTGTTGGGTGCGTAGAGGGAGGCGAGGGCATGCATATAGGCATCGATCTCGGTCCAAATCTCCTCTATGTCGCTTTTATTCCCTCTCTTTATAAGAGCTTCGAGCTTCTCCGTCAAGGGCTCCATTCTCAAGTTGGCGGCGATACCTTTGAGTTTGAAAGCCTCTTTTTTCACTATATGAATATTGTCTGAAGCCATCGCCGCTTTCACCTCGGGCAGATCGTCCATGTATGTCGTGACAAACTCTTTTATGAAAGCCTTGACCATAGTCTCGGGTAGCCCGAGAGTGGCGGAGACCTTTCTGATATCGGGCATCTCGATCGACGGCTCTTTCGCTTCCGTTACCGGTGCCGAGCCTCCCGCTGCGGCTTCGGTGTGCGCCTCTTTCTCTTCTTCTGTTTCGAAAAAGAGCGGCTCCACATCTTCTGAAGAGTTCGCCTCATGCTCGATTTTCAGGCCTATTTCCGGTGAGGGTAGCGGCTCCTCTTCCGTTGCGCCGTTTTCCGAAACCGTATC
The DNA here is from genome assembly GCA_027072755.1 of Campylobacterales bacterium. GTDB lineage: Bacteria > Campylobacterota > Campylobacteria > Campylobacterales > Hydrogenimonadaceae > Hydrogenimonas. The sequence continues at coordinate 2,650 of JALSXE010000189.1, forward strand.
AAAGAGCGGCTTTTCGGGCTCCTCTTTTTTCTGTCCGCTTTCTCCGAATTCGAAATCGACCATTTCGAGCGGCTCTTCGTTTCGGGCAGGCTTTTGACTCTCTTGCTCGAACGGCCGTTCGGCACTCTCGGTAGAGTCCAAAGCCAGGGAGAAGTCGAACTCCTTCCGCTCCTCCTCTCTCTTCTCCTCCGATTTCAAAATCGGTTCCGCGCCGCTTTGGGGTTTTGTCTCCTCCAAAGCGGCAAAGCCCGTATCCGTATGGCTCTTCGCAAACGTCTCTTCGAGTATCTTCTCTTCGAAGGCCTCTTCGGCAGGCATGCTCTCTTCGAAATCTTCAAAAGCGGAGGAGGCGGTCCCGTCACTCAGCCTAAGGTTGACAAATTCTATCTGGTAGAAAAACTCGGGTGTATTTTCGTCGAACTCGACAGGATAGACAATCTCCATCGATAGTTCGCACTCGTACGAAGCGTTGTCTTTCGTGGATATTATGACTCTCTTCTGCTCTTTGCCCGCGTTTCGCAGAAAGCTGAGCCAGGAGAAGTTTTCAAAATTGTAGATATATCCGGGACGCTTGACGAAAAGTTCGCTGTAATCGTTGTGTTCGGTGTTGAAGTGCTCTATGTCGTGATATCCGGCAAGCTTCAGAGCCTTTTTCGAGATACCGAACAGTTTGCCGTCGTTTCTATAGATTAGCACGCTTATCCTTTTCTCTTCTCTTCTTCCAGCATCTGAGCGTATTTTGGGGATATCGTCTCGATGTCGATACGCTTGGCCGGATGTCTGGCAGCAATATATCCAACCTTCCTGCCCTCTTTGTAGATCGGTTTGATAAAAGTGCTGACCCAATAATATCGGCCATCTTTACGTAAATTTTTAACCAGACCCGTCCACTCTTCATCGGCTTGAATGGTATCCCACATCTGTTTAAAGGCGGCTTTCGGCATGTCCGGATGGCGTATTATGCTGTGCGGCTGACCCACCAGCTCCTCTTTTGTATAGCCGGAGATCTCCAGGAATTTCCTGTTGGCGTAGGTGATAATGCCGTTTAAATCCGTTTCGCTTATTATTATCCCGTCGACAAACGTATACTCTTCGTCAATCGGCTCCGGTCTCTTCATCTAGGCTCCATATCGAATCTGAATAATTTGTAATTTTCGTAATACGGTATTATCAAATCTTTTAATTCAGTTTTGAAATAATAGCACAAACATCTATGAGTTTTGCTTATTCCAAACATCTCTACCACTATCGGTATATTTAAACATTTTTCAAGTGGGTGTAAAGTGATGCGGCATCCTTTTCGCTCAATACGGCGCGGAGCTCTTCCATGCCGGCATCTCTTATCGCTTCGAAAGAGCCGAAAAAGTCGAGAAGCCGCTTCACTTTCGCCGGTCCTATCCCTTTTATTTTCAGTAGAGATACCTCTCTATCCTCTTTCAGGCGCTGTTTTTTATGAAACGATATCGCGAAACGGTGCGCTTCGTCGCGAAGGCGCTGGAACCACTGCAGTCTGACATCCGTGCTCATCAGGCGCATCTCGCCTTTGGGTGTATGGAGTATATCTTTCGCCGCGCCTTTGGCCCGGTGCGCCTTGGCGTCTATCTTCTCCTTTGCGATTGCGACTACCGGCAGGTTGACTTCGGCCTCTTTCAGTAGATCGTCCGCCAATCTCCTGAGTGTCTCTCCGCCGTCGATCACCCAAAGATCCGGAGGAGGGTTTTTGTCGAACGATTCGATTCTCCTGCTCAGCATCTCCCGCATCTGTCCATACTCATCCTTCGAGCTAAGGTTGTAGTGCCTGTAACTCTCTTTTTCCCACCTCTGCCGATGCATCACCACCATCGCTCCCACGGCGGCTTTCCCCATGAGGTGGGAGTTGTCGAAGACCTCTATCCTCTGAGGGACCGGGATATCAAGCAGTTCGGCGATCCGCTTCTCGATTTCGGATTCAGGTCTCTTTTTGTGCTGCTTCAAAAGTTCCGCCGCATTTTGCAGACCAAGCTCTACGAGTCGCTTTTTGTCTCCTCTTTTCGGTGAGACTATCGAGACCCTTTTTCCGACCCTTATGCTGAGCAGATCGGAGAGTTGGGCCGCATCCTCGAGGGTGTGTGCCGTAACCACCGTCTTTGCCGTAAACGGCGTCTCCGGCCCGTAGAACTCCAATACGGCGCGCCTGTAGATCTCCTGAATATCGGTCTCCCCTTCCACCATGAAGTGTGTATGGCTGGAGGCTACGATTTTACCTTCGCGCATGAACATCCTGACAATCACCCCGTCGTTTTCGTCGAAACCGACCGTGAAGATGTCGAGATCTTCGAGTTTGGCGAGGTCCGCGCTCGAGAACTCTTCGATCTTTCCTATCGCCTCGATTCGGTCGCGGATTTCGGCAGCCTCTTCGAAGCGCATCGACTCCGCGTAGTGCTCCATTTTGCGTTTCAACGCGTTGATCAGCCTCTTTTTGTTGTGGATGTAACCGAGGGCCTCTTCGATCAGCTTCGAATATCCTGTTTCGTCGATTTTCCCTTCACACGGTGCGGCGCACCGCCCGATCTGGTGAAACAGACACGCTTTTTTGCCTTTGAGGCACCCCTTTTTCTGCACGAGGGGCACAAGTTCGTAGAGCGAAGAGAGAATAGCCTTCGCCCCTGTAGGAAACGGTCCGAAATATTTGACTCTTTTTCCTTTGACCACCTTTCTCGTCAGTTCGAATCTCGGAAACGGCAGGCTCAGGTCTATGTAGATGTAGGGGTAGGTTTTGTCGTCGCGCAGCAGGATGTTATACTTGGGTTTGAGCTGCTTTATCAGGGAGTTTTCCAGGAGCAGCGCGTCGCTTTCGCTCTGTGTAACGATTGTCTCGATCCTGGCTGTCTGGCTCACCATCCTGTAGATTCTGGCCCCCAGATTCGGTGCCGGCGCCACTTCGGGCGAGAGCCTGAAGTAGCTCCTGACCCTCTTCTTCAGACTCTTCGCCTTTCCTACGTAAAGCAGCCTCCCCTCACGGTCGAAATATTGGTAGACTCCCGGTCCCTCGGGAAGGTTTTTCAGTGTCCGGAGCATTTTATGGTCTCTTTTAACGACTCGAACTCCTTTTTGACTCTCTCGTTTTTGCATCTGATATCGAAGCTGCCGCGGGCTCTCTCTCTGTAGTGCGGAACGCTCTGCGGACTCTCTGCGGGTTCGGGGGCGAACCTCGAGACGAAGGCTCTGATGTCGCGAATCTCATGGGCGCCGCAAGCCTCACGAAGCGGCGGAAGGGTGCTTAATAGGTTCTTAATTAAAGAGAGCTTATAATCAAATTCCATTTTATAGGCGGGATGCTTCAGAGCGAAAAAGAGGATCCCCTTTTTTACATAAATGAAAAGGATGCCGTTTTGCAGGTTCGGCGGAAGGGCTTTTTTTATGAGCCTGAAACAGTTCTGTTGCCGTAACACCGCATAAACCGGCTGTGAGAGCAGATGATCGATAACCGTTTCAACTTTTTTCATACCGTAATTATATCATCACTTCTTTCACTGCTTCTAATCGGTAGTGCAGGGTGCGGTTACAAAAAGCCGCCCTACTATCCGAAAGAGAAAGAGAGTGTCGGAAAATGAAAACCAGCACGAAATATGATGTCATAATAATAGGAGCCGGCATAGCCGGTCTCTATGCGGCGCTTCACATACCGAGAGAGAGGGACGTTCTCATTCTGTGCAAGGATATCCCCTGGGAGTGCAATACCTTCTATGCGCAGGGTGGTGTCGCGGCCGCGGTGGACGAAGAGGATGTGGAGTCGCACATCAAAGATACGCTTAACGCCGGTGCCGGCCTTTGCAACGAAGAGGCGGTCCGAGTGATGGTCGAAGAGAGCCTGGAGGTGATACCGGATCTCATAGGGCGAGGCTTCGAGTTCGACCGCGACGGGAACGGAAGGCTGCAGTACACCAAAGAGGCGGCGCACAGCCGTCCGCGCATACTCCATGCGGGCGGCGACGCGACCGGTCGCTACCTACACCGGTTCCTTATGAAGATCAACCCCCACCCGTTCATATACAACGCGAGGGTCTTCGACCTTATGCGCTCGGGAGACACCTGTTACGGATTGAGGGCCCTGATAAACAACGAGATAAAAGAGCTCTACGCAGACAACATAATCATAGCGAGCGGCGGAGTCGGAAGTCTCTACGCCTACCACACCAATTCACGCACGATAAGCTCCGATATCCACGGCATATGCCTCGAGCGCGGCATAAAGCTCGACATGATGGAGATGATGCAGTTCCATCCGACCGTCTATGTAGACAACCCGTGGGCAAGAAAACAGCTGTTGACGGAAGCGCTTAGGGGTGAAGGGGCCCAGATAGTCGACGAAGAGGGCAGGAGATTCCTCTTCGATTACGACGAGCGCGGGGAGCTTGCACCCAGAGATATAGTCAGCAGGGCGGTTTTCGATTACAAAAAGAGGAGCGAGAGCCGCGTTTTCCTAAAGATGGATATGTTCGAAGAGGAGTTTTTCGCCCACAGGTTCCCTAACATTAAAAATGCGCTTGCGGGCCTGGGTTTCAACCTGCCGCACGACCTCGTTCCGATATCTCCGGCGTTCCATTACGCTATCGGCGGAATAGTATGCGACCTCGACGGCCGTGTGCCGGGACTGGAGAATCTATTTGTCGTCGGAGAGGCGGCGAGTACCGGTGTCCACGGCGCCAACAGGCTTGCAAGCAACTCTCTGCTGGAGGGGTTGGTATTCGGAAGGCGCGCGGCGCTCAGGCTCAATGCAGAAGCCTTCTCGTGGAGCCACAAGCCGCCTTTTGCGGAGTTCAAGGGTGCTCTTATAGAAAAGGACGACACGATTTTGAAGCAGCGCCTCAGAAGGACGATGTGGCAGGAGGTGGGAATCGTACGCACGCGCTCCGGTCTGAAGCGTGCGCTCGATTTCGTAGACGATGTACAGCATTTGACGATAGGTCGCCTGCTGGCGCTGCGTCTTAAAACCGCGCGCAACATAATCGAAAGTGCGCTGGCAAGAAGAGAGTCGGTCGGCGCACACTATATACTGAATGAGTAGGCGGGCGTTCATACTGAACTAAGAGTTTTTGCGCAAAGGTGTAAGATACTACACAGATTTGCCGGAGTGACGATATTTAATCCACTATAACGCAAAACGATAATCAATCGAAAAGGAAAAAGATGCACGAAGCGACCATGCACCTGACGACCACATGGGTAGGCATAATCGATCTCGCTATATTCGTTATTGCCTACTATTTTATCGCTACAGAAGAGAAGTACGAGATAAACAAGGCGAAGCCGGCACTTTTTGCCGGAACCTTCATGTTCATGCTGATAGGCGTATACTTCGCCGTAAACGGTCTGGATCCCGACCCTCTTCATGACGAGATGCAGAAACTTATCCTCGAGATAGCCGAGATATTTTTCTTCCTCTTTGTGGCGATGACATTCATCGAGACGCTGATAGAGCGGAAGGTCTTTGACGTACTCAAATACAAACTCGTCTCCAAAGGCTACAGCTACAAGAAGCTCTTCTGGTTGACCGGCCTGCTCGCCTTTTTCATCTCTCCGGTAGCCGACAACCTTACGACGGCGCTCATTCTCTCTACCGTACTCTTTACCATAGACAAAGAGAACAGACCCTTTCTCGTCGCGGGTGCGGTAAACATCGTCGTGGCCGCCAATGCAGGCGGTGCATGGAGTCCGTTCGGCGATATCACGACACTGATGGCGTGGACCGCGGGCAAAGGGGAGTTCGTGGATTTCCTTTACCTGTTCGTACCCTCTATTCCGGGATGGGTTCTTACGGCATGGCTTCTGAGCCGTTACGTGCCCGACGGAGAGCCGCACTTCGATCTGGAGACGGAAGAGGTGCCGCAGATGAAGGAGGGGGGCAAGACGGTTATTTGGCTCGGTGCTTTCACTATAGCCATCGCGGTATTGGGCCATCAGTTTTTCCACTTTCCGGCGATGTGGGGCATGATGTTCGGTCTATCGCTTCTGAAACTTCACTCCTTCAAGCTCAAACATAGAGGCCAGGGAGGTTACGACGTATTCGTAAATATGAAAAAGGTCGAAAACGATACGCTGCTCTTCTTTTTCGGAATCCTCTCCGCCGTCGGGGCTCTGCACTATCTCGGGTATCTCGAGTACGTCCACGACCTTTACGGCCTTGTTGGGCCGACAGCGGCGAACATAGGCGTCGGGTTCATATCGGCGATCGTCGACAACGTACCGGTCATGAGCGCGATACTGAAGGCAAGTCCTGAGATGGGCATCGACCAGTGGCTGCTGGTCACTCTTACGGCAGGTATCGGAGGAAGTCTCATAAGCTTCGGATCGGCCGCGGGCGTGGGTGTGATGGGGCGTCTTCGCGGCATCTACACTTTCGGAGCCCACATGAGGCTGGCCTGGACCGTCCTTGCGGGATATATCCTCTCCATGATTCTCTGGTATATCCAGTTCGAGATGTTAGGTCTCTACTGAAATCGCTCTCCTCTTCACGGAGGAGGCGAGCGGTAAGCTTCAGACGCCTTCCGAACTTTCAACAATCTTTCGATAAAATAGCGCAACCATTTACTCCAAGGAACAGAATTTGAAAGATGTAAGCATCATAGTGCTCGATTTCGGATCGCAGTATACGCAGTTGATAGCCAGGAGACTTCGCGAAGAGAAGGTCTACTGCGAAATAGTCCCCTATTTCACGAAGGTCGACGAGATAGAGGCGAAAAACCCGAAAGGGATCATCCTAAGCGGCGGCCCGGCGTCGGTCTACGACGAGGGGGCTTTCGAGGTGGACAGGGCCGTTTACGATATGGGGCTTCCGATTCTGGGAATCTGCTACGGAATGCAGAGGATAGCCGTGGACTTCGGAGGCAGGGTGGTACGCTCCACTCACCACGAGTACGGAAAGGCGGAGCTCCATTTTCACGAGGAGCACGGCCACACTTCGCCGCTTTTTGAAGGGTGTCACGACGGGACGGTCGTATGGATGAGCCACAGTGATCGCGTAGAGACGCTGCCGGAAGGTTTCAAACCGATAGCCTACAGCGACAACTCTCCGTATGCCGCCATCGCGGACGAGAGCCGCAAAATATATGCCCTGCAGTTTCACCCGGAGGTTCACCACTCCGAAGAGGGGCACATAATGCTCAGAAACTTCGCACGAAAGATCTGCGGTGTAGAAGAGAAGTGGGATATGGGCCACTTCCTGAAAGAGCAGATAAAGAAGATCCGTGCGCAGGTAGGAGACGGAAAAGTTCTCTGCGCGCTGAGCGGCGGCGTCGACTCTTCCGTAGTCGCCGCTCTGCTCTACGAGGCCATAGGCGACCAGCTGATCCCCGTTTTCGTAGACAACGGTCTGCTTAGAAAGGGTGAGAGGGAGCAGGTAGAGAGCGTATTCAAAGTGCACCTCAAAGTTCCGCTCATTACCGTGGACGCGAGCGAACACTTTCTTGTCAAACTGGCCGGTATAACCGATCCTGAGCAGAAGCGGAAAATCATCGGCCACACATTCATAGAGGTTTTCGAAGAGGAGGCCAAAAAGCACGAAGGCATCCGGTTCCTGGCGCAGGGTACGCTCTACCCCGACGTGATAGAGTCGGTTTCGGTCAAGGGGCCGAGCGAAACGATAAAGTCGCACCACAATGTCGGCGGTCTGCCCGACTGGATGGATTTCGAACTGATCGAACCGCTTCGGGAGCTCTTCAAAGACGAGGTGCGAAGGCTTGGGCTGGAGCTGGGGCTGCCCGAGTCGCTTGTTTATCGCCATCCGTTTCCGGGTCCGGGACTTGCCATACGTATAATGGGAGAGGTAAACATATACGATCTCGACATTCTGCGTGAAGCGGATCTGATACTGCTCGAGGAGCTCAAAGCGAGCGGCTACTACAACAAGACGTGGCAGGCGTTCGCCGTACTGCTGAACGTCAAGAGCGTGGGCGTCATGGGCGACAACCGTACCTACGACAATACGGTCTGCATCAGGGTCGTCGAGGCGGTCGACGGGATGACGGCGACGTTCGCGCACCTGCCGCACGATCTTCTGGAGCGCATAAGCCGCCGCATCATCAACGAAGTCGACGGCATAAACCGTGTAGTCTACGATATAAGCTCCAAACCGCCGGCTACGATAGAATGGGAATAGAGCGCCCCGTCTACCTCCTTTCGCCCACACCCGCCGAGGGGGTGAGGCACCTTCCGATGATAGAGTTCGTAACCATACCGCAAAAGATCGATTTTGACCTCTACGACGGCCTGATATTTACCTCCAAACAGGGTGTCGCCGCGCTCGACGAGATATGCGGCGAAAGCTGGAAAGAGATACCGGCGGCGGCCATAGGGAAGATGACGGCCGAAGAGGTAGAGAAGAGGGGAGGAGAGGTGATCTTCGTCGCTTCGAAGGCTTACGGTGATGTATTGGCCAAAGAGCTTTCCGAGAGGTTCGAATCGTTCAGGTGGCTCTACCCACGCCCGAAGGTGGTCGCCTCCAAAATCGCCGCGGAGCTTCGTGCGGCCGGAATTTCAGTGGATGAGAAGGTGATCTACGAGACGCGCTGCAGAGAGTACGATACCCGATCGAAGCCGGAAGAGGGGGCCGTTTTGATCTTCACCTCCCCATCTATCGTAAACTGTTTTTTGAAACGTTTCGAATGGAGCGAAAGCTATATCGCCGTCGCGATAGGCAGGAAGACCGCGGAAGTTTTCGAAGATGGGATGGAGTGCCGCGTATCTCCATCCCAGACGATAGAGGATGCCGTAACTTTCGCCCGGAGTTTATCGACCGCTTAAGTAATTTGGAGTATAATTGAATTGACTGAGCGGTGCGCTATCCGCATTACGGGGGTCCAACACTTTGATATTGCGGGACAGCGTAGATGCGCCGTGTGTCGGTAACTTCGTTCGAGCCGGTGCTCCCGGCGAGAAGCTGCCGCCTAAAGCGTATCTCCCTCCTGCATCGTTGGTCTGCTTTGGACCACACTTGAGCGTGAACGCCCGCTCGGTCCTTGTTATACCCTGAATTTTTGATATTGCGCAGTACGCATATTCTCCTCACCTGTATGCCATGCATCTATTTGGAGTGTCCGGGCGACAAGGAAGATGTGTATACTGCGAAATATCAACACAAAATTAAGGCGGTCATATGAGAGTCATGGTAGTTGGAAGCGGGGGGCGCGAATATGCCATAGGGCGTGCCCTGCACAAAGACACAACGGTAGAGAAGATATATTTCGCGCCGGGAAACGGGGCCACACCCCAGCTTGGCGAAAATGTCGATATAAGCGATTATGAAGAGCTTGCCGACTATGCCGAAAAAGAGGGGATCGATCTGACCGTAGTGGGGCCGGAAGCGCCTCTCGTCGGCGGAATAGTAGATATTTTCAAGGCGCGAGGGCTCAAAATATTCGGCCCGAACAAAGAGGCGGCGCAGCTCGAGGGGAGCAAGATTTTTATGAAAAACTTCCTCTCCCGCCACAATATCCCTACGGCAAGATATATAGAGACCGAGAGCGTGGAAGAGGCTTTCAGGTTTATCGAAAATCTCAAGCCCCCCATCGTCGTCAAGGCCGACGGGCTTTGTGCAGGCAAGGGAGTCATTATCGCGCAATCTTACGACGATGCCAAAAAAGCGGCGTCGCAGATGCTCAGCGGCAAGTCGTTCGGAGAGGCCGGCACGAAGATAGTGGTAGAGGAGTATCTCGACGGTTACGAGCTCTCCCTCTTTGCGATCTGCGACGGCAAAGATTACGTGATTCTGCCTGCGGCACAGGATCACAAACGGCTGCTCGACAACGACGAAGGGCCCAATACGGGCGGGATGGGAGCGTACGCGCCGACACCGCTAATCGACGACGAGCTCTACAAAAAGATAGAAGAGAGAATCATCCGCCCTACTGTAGAGGGGATGGCCGCGGAGGGTAGGCCTTTCGAGGGTGTGCTCTTTGCGGGTCTGATGATAGTAAACGGCGAACCGTACACTCTCGAGTTCAATGTACGTTTCGGCGATCCGGAGTGTGAAGTGCTGATGCCGCTTCTTAAAACTCCTGCGGGAGAACTTTTCGACAAGGCGGCATCGGAGCGCCTTAACGAACTGAAGGTGGAGTTTATGGACAAGTACGCCGTCGGCGTGGTCATGGCGAGCAAAAACTATCCGTACAAGAGCAGCGAGCCGGCGGAGATCATCGTAGACAAGATCGTGCATACCGAGCTTGCCGACAAGGCACATATAGATTATGCGGGAGTATCGCTGATCGACGGAAAACTTATGGCTACCGGCGGACGCGTTCTGGTCTGTGTGGGTCTGGGAGATACGATAAAAGAGGCCAGAGACTATGCATACATGCTCTGCGGACAGGTCCATTTCGCCGGCAAGCAGTGCCGCAGCGATATCGCCTATCAGGCGTTGCGGGAAGCGTAGTGCAGAAGGGTCCGCAGGGGTACTTCCCCAAGGAAGAGTCGGATCTGGCACCGATAGGCAGGCGTGCCGTCGCGTATGCGATAGACGATATGCTTGTCAGTCTCATTTTTGTAGCTCTTCTTTGGGAGCCTATCTCGACGGCCCGCGGAGCGGAGCGGATAGCGGAGATTATCAACGGCGTATGGCTCTGGATGGCCGCGGCGCATATCATCTACCATACATGGTTCGTATGGGAGTACGGTGCGACCCTTGGAAAGATGGCTACGGGTATTAGAGTGGCCGATGCCGCTACTCTGGGAAAGCCCGGTTTTCAAGCTTCGTTCAACAGGGCGGTTTTTCGCGTCATCAGCGGGATGCTCTTTTATCTGGGGTTTGCATGGGCCCTTTTCGACCCGATGAGGCAGGCCTGGCACGACAAAACCGCCTCGACACTGGTAGTAAATGGTTAGACTTCTACTCTTTCTGCTATGTGCGGGAGCGCTCTTTGCGGCTTCGGAGCAGAAGAACATACAGATTTTGGCATCATCTGTAGAGAGAAACGGATCCGTCATAACCGCCTCGGGCAGTGTGGTGGTCTATTACGACGACAAGATCCTGCAGGCGGAGAGAGCCAGATTCGATACAAACGGTTCGATACTGGAGCTTTTCGATAGAGTCGAGATGATGGAAGGGGTGCAACTCGGCTCTTTGAGCGACTACGTCAGGCTCGATCTCAAAAACGACAAAGACAGCTTTTCCGATATCTTCATGATCGACCTTCAGAATACCCTTTGGATGCGCGGAGAGGGGGGCGAAAAGGTCCGCGACAGGGTAAAGCTGGCGAAAGCTTTTGTATCGAGCTGCGATGCGGCGTGTCCGGACTGGCATTTGGAGTTTACATCTCTGGATTTCAATACTAGTACGAAATGGATCAATGTATGGAACCCGGTTCTCTATATGAAAGATACGCCGCTGCTCTACTTTCCGTATCTGGGATTTTCGACGGACAAGGAGCGTAGAAGCGGTTTTTTGCGCCCATATTTCGGGGTATCTTCCAGAGACGGCTTTTTCTATACCCAGCCGATATACTTCGCTCCCGATCCGCAGTGGGATCTGGAGATAGACCCGCAGATAAGGGCTGCAAGGGGAGAAGGCATATACGCTACGCTGAGGTTCGTCGATACTCCGCGCTCCCGCGGAAAGATCACCACCGGTTACTTCAAAGACAAAAAGAGTTTCGTAGAAGAGTACAACCTTAGAAACAGGTCGCACTACGGTATTCAGGCAAATTACGAATCGCCGAGGGTTTTCGCTTCGCCCCGAAGCGGCAACCACGACGGCCTATATGCCGATATCACCTACCTGAAAGATCCCGACTACAAAAACCTCCAGGCGTTTACTACGGCGGAGCTCGTAAACAGTTCGCAGGTGCAGTCGAGGATAAACTACTATTTCAACACGCCAGACTACTTCACCGGCGTATACGCGAAATATTTTATCGATACCTCTTTGGCATCGAACAGAAACACGGTGCAGAGCATTCCGATCATTCAGCTGCACAGATACCAGAACAAACTTTTGGGGTTCGATGCCCTCCACTACTCCGCCGACTACAGGGTAAGCAGCTTCTTTACCGCGGCCGGAAAGCATATGCAACTGCAGGAGATCAACGCCCCCGTTATCTTCTATACCGATTTTCTGGAGGGCTACCTGAATCTTTCGGTTTCGGAGAATCTCTACTATTCGTATATAGGTTACCAGAATCTTCCCTCGTCCGCACCGGGCGGCTACTACACATTTTTCAGAAACTATCATAAAATCGACATATACACCGATCTCGCCAGGAAGTTTTCGGAGCGTTTTCATACCCTGCAGTTGAGGCTCACGTACAACCGTCCCAGTTTCAGTAACGAAAAGGGTTATATAGACCCAAGCATATCGGTTCTCCGCTCTCCCAACGAAAACATGGCGCTGAGCGCCGTAAACTACCTATACGACCCAAACGGAAAAGAGTTTCTATACTACCGAGTTTCACAGCCGGTTCTGTATGAAAAGAGCGATCACAAATATGGCGATATAGAGAACGAGTTAAGGGTAAACTTTCTTGAAAATTATCAATTTTATAGCGATATCTTCTACTCCTACTATATGAAATCTCTCTCAGGCGCCACTTCCCATATCAAATATAGGCAACCCGCCTATGATATAATGTTAACCCATTTCTTCAAGATTGTGCAAAACGAGAGACGTTCGGACTTCTTTACCGTTTCCGGAGCGTACAGAAGCGAATCGGGAAACAACTGGAGAGCGAAGATCTCTTACGACAATCTCGACCAGAAGATAAGAAGGTGGGAAGCGGGTGTACACTTTTTAAGGCACTGCTGGGATCTGAACCTCGGTATAAAAGATGAAAAGAGGCCCATTCTCACTTCTGCCGGAGCACAGTCGATAGACAACCTGGTTCTCTATTTTCAGATAAACCTGGTGCCTCTGGGCGGTTTCGAGCAGAGATTCGAGCAGGAGTTTTAAAGGATGACTAAATGAAAACCGAAGCGAAAGTCGGCCTCTTCGTAGCGATAGGTCTGATCTTTCTCTTTTTGCTGAGTACGCAGGTGAACAAGTTCCAGGGATTCGGCAAAAAGGGTTATGAGGTTCAGGCGGTCATCGACGATGCGAGCGGTCTCGAGCCTCATGCCAAAGTTAGGATGAAGGGTGTGGAGATAGGGTACGTAAAAAAGATATCTCTCTCCGGAACCAAAGTGGTCGTAACCCTCTTTATATACAAAAACGCGAAAATTCCGAGCGATTCGGAGGTTCTGCTTACGCAAGAGAGCCTGCTGGGAAGCAAATATATAAACATAATTCCCGGAACGGCGCACGAATACCTGAGAGAAGAGGGCAAGCTGACGAAACAGAAGGCCATGGCTTCGATGGAGGAGATGGCCTCGAGCATGGCGGAGGCTGCCGACGAGCTGCGCGGTTTCATAAGCGAAATGCGCCAGACTCTCGATGCCGAAAGCAGAGAGCATCTTAAAAAGACATTCTCCAATCTGGACACACTTACGTCGGATCTTAAAGAGCTTATAGCCGACAACAGAGAGGGGGTCGACTCCCTGGTAAAAAAGGTAAACGATGCGGCAGAGAAGTTTGCCCGAATGTCTTCGAAATTCTCCACGAGCGCCGATACGATCAACTCCGATCTGCCCGATATCATGGCGAAGCTTCGAGATACGCTCGACTCTTTCAAGGGTGTCGGAGGCACCCTGAATGAGAGGCTCCCCGCCCTGGCGGATAAATTCGAATCTCTCGAAGATCGTCTCAACGG
>JALSXE010000190.1:0-4232 GCA_027072755.1 Campylobacterales bacterium
CCTATCTGGTCCGACGCTCCAAAGCGCATGCCAAAAGTTTTGATTGGCTGGACCACCGGTTGGCCTGGTTCTTCGTCAATAAAAATCTCGGACTATGATCGTATGAAAATGCTATTCGGTCAGTGCCGCCCGTTCCCTTAAGATTCCATGAAAGAACTCTATGATAGAATCTGCTACTTTTTAAAGGAGAACCGACAATTATGAAGATTGAAGATAACAGTGTAGTCTCTTTCAACTACGAAGTTAAAGATGCGAAAACGGGAGAGGTAGTCGACTCAAACATGGGGCAGGCGCCTCTCTCTTTCATTACCGGAAAGCAGCAGATAATTCCCGGGCTCGAGAACCAAATGAAGGGCATGCAAAGAGGTGACAGCGCCGAGATTCTCGTAAATGCCGCCGAAGCGTACGGCGAGTACAACCCGGAAGCCGTCCAAAAGATGCCGCGAGAGCAGTTCGCCGGAATAGAACTGCAGGAGGGTATGACTCTTTACGGGCAGAGCGAAGACGGCGGTACGGTTCAGGTAACCGTCAAGAGTTTCGATGAGAACGAAGTGGTCATAGATTTCAACCATCCGCTTGCCGGAAAAGATCTTCTTTTCAACGTAGCGATAGCAGAGGTTCGGGAACCTACTGTAAACGAGTCTCTCAGCGGACAGGTCGAACAGCCCGGCGCTGAAGGTTGCGGTTGCGGCACAGGATGTGGAAACCATTAATTTCATTGCGGAGTCGAAGTCTCTCAAAGAGGCTTTGAAGTCCGCCAACCTTCTAAAGTCACTTCAGTTCAATACTCTCATAAGCGGGGAGGCCGGCACCGGCCGGCATACTCTTGCCGCCTACATGATGCCCGACGCTCCCGTAGTGCATGGTGACGACCCTGAACTATACACCCGCATCGAGAACAGCCCCCAGATAATTATAGACAGGCTCGAGAAGGCCGACTCCCCGGGAAGAGTTTCACAAACTGTACAAAAATATGGAACGAAAGTAATAGCCATCGTCGAGGATGCTTCGTCTCTCGTTTCGATAGATTCACTCTTTAGCGTAAAGATCGCCCTTCCCCCACTTCACCAAAGACCCGAAGATGTTCCGCCGCTTGCGAAGAAGTTTGCAGAGGAGGCCAGGGGCATGTTCGCCCGCGAAAGTGACGAAGAGCCCTTCGAACCGGATCTTCAAAATGTCGATCTGACGGCAAACGCATACTCACTGAGAAGATCTGTATTTTTGCAATATTTTGCCGCCAGGATGGATAAGGATGAGCTTATGCTTCTAAACGAAGCGTATCTGCTTTCACGTATGCAAAAGGGCGAGGATATCTACAGGCAAGAGCTCTTTTTATACGAAGTTCCGCTAATCAGGGCAGGAATGAAGGTATTTAAAAGTCAACTAAAGATGTCAAACGTTTTCGGACTGAACCGCAATACACTAAGAAAAAAAATTACAGAATGGAAGGAATATTTATGACAAAAACCGCTTTTCTCTATCCCGGGCAGGGATCCCAGGCAGTCGGCATGGGAAAATCGTTCGTGGAGCACTCACGGGAGGCGGCTCAGATGCTCGAAGCCGCCTCGGAACGTCTGAAGAGCGATATGGCCCGACTACTTTTTGAGCCTAACGACCTGCTGGAGCAGACCAGATATACCCAGCCGGCCATACTCCTTGTTTCGATGATGGCTTACAGACTCTTCGCGAAAGAGATTCCACAAGCGCCTGCGTTCGCTCTGGGACACTCTCTGGGCGAGTTTTCCGCCCTTTCGGCCGTAGGCGCCCTCGACTGGCTCGATGCGGTAGAGCTTGTACACCTTCGGGGAAGCCTGATGCAAAAGGCGTGCGAAGGGATAGAAGCCGGGATGATGGTGGTGCTCGGAGTCGCGGACGAGGACGTGGAGGCGATATGCCACGACGCCAGAGAAGAGGGTAAAAAGGTGTGGCCCGCAAATTACAACGCGGACGGCCAGATTGTGATTGCCGGTATCAAAAGCGATCTCGAGACTCTGCAAGAGCCTCTAAAAGCCGCGAAAGCACGCCGCGTAATGCTGCTGAATATGTCGGTGGCCAGCCACTGCCCACTGCTTGAGCCTGCGGTAGAACCGCTGGTCGAGGCTCTAAAAGGGGTGCTGCACGACGAGTTCGCCGCACCGGTCATCTCCAATGTAACGGCAAAGGCGTACAATACCAAAGCCGAAGCGCTCGATCTGCTTGGACGCCAGCTTGTTTCGCCGGTACTATACAAACAGTCTATTAGAGACAATGACGATCTGGTAGACAGGTATATTGAGTTCGGGCACGGAGGAGTATTGAAGGGGCTCAACAGGCGTACGACCAAAAAACCGACACTCGCGATAACCGACTACGACTCACTCTGCGCAGTTATCGAAACAGCGGCGCAGGAGAACCGATGATTGTAGGGGTTATGGGCGCCATGCCCGAAGAGATAGAACCGATTATCGAGAAGCTCGATAACGTAAAGCGCCACGAGGTTGCCGACAATATCTACTATACGGCTCTCTACGGCTCTTTGGACCTAGTGATTGCCTACAGCAAGATAGGTAAGGTCTTTTCCGCGCTGACCGCCGCTACGATGATAGAGCGCTTCGGTGTAAGAAAGATGCTCTTTTCCGGAGTCGCCGGCGCCATCAATCCGGAACTTCGAATAGGGGACCTCATAGCCGCCACGAAGCTGTGCCAGCACGATTTGGAGATCACCGCATTCGGCCACCCGTACGGATACGTGCCGGAGGGGAAAGTCTTCGTAGAGGCGGACCCGAGGCTTCTGGAGATAGCCGTAGTCGCCGCAGGTAAAAAGGGTATAAAACTGAAAAGAGGTATCGTAGCGACCGGAGACCAGTTCGTAGCGGATCCGAAGAGAAAAGAGTGGATAGGGGAAACCTTCGGTGCCGATGCACTCGAAATGGAGGGTGCGTCTGTCGCGGTCGTCTGTGATGCGTTGGATGTGCCGTTTTTCGTGCTGCGCGCCATAAGCGATGCCGCGGATATGGATGCCGGATTCGATTTCGATACATTTCTTAAAAGCTCCGCGAAAAAGAGCGCCGATTTTCTATTTGCGATCTTAGATGAACTCGATAAAGCTAAGTAAGAAGATTCTGCGTGCGGCCGGAAGGGCCAACGCAACCTACGGTCTCATAGGCGAAGGGGACCGGGTTCTGGTAGGTTTGAGCGGAGGAAAAGACTCTCTTACGCTTGTGCATCTGCTAAAACATATGCAGCGGCACGCCCCCTTCGACTTCGAATTCAAAGCGGTAACGGTATGCTACGGAATGCCGGGTGAGGATTACGGCGCTCTTGCGGAGCATTGCAAAAGGCATGAGATACCGCATGAGGTGTACGACACCAACATTTTCGAAGTGGCGCAGGATACCATTCGGGAAAACAGCTCTTTTTGCAGCTATTTTTCGAGAATGCGTCGGGGGGCACTCTATACGAAGGCGGAGGAGGGAGGTTACAACAAGGTCGCCCTCGGCCACCACCTCGATGATGCGGCCGAGAGCTTTTTTATGAATATGCTCTACAACGGTACACTGCGGTCGATGGCTCCCATCTACAAAAGCAGCCGAGGATTCCATGTGATAAGGCCGCTGCTTTGGGTAAGGGAGAGGCAGACGAGAGCTTTCGTGCAGGAGAACGGAATCTCCGCGATAGGGGACGAAGCGTGCCCGGCCATGCGGATGAGGGTGAAGATGCCCCACGCCAGGGAGAGCACCAAGCTTATGCTCGAAGAGTGGGAAGGGCGTTTTCCCGACCTGTTCAAAAAGTTCAAGGCAGCGTTTAGCCACCTGCAGCCCGACTCGTTCATGGACAAGAGGTATCTCGATATCTGACACCGCGGTTTGCGCCGAAATATTGAACCTCGAAGCCGCGACTGAGCGGCGGGCCTGCTGCGCAAGCTTGTCCCAGTGTTAACGTAGCCGTTCGGGCTTTGCCCGTACGGCGTATAAGGAATAAAATGGAACAGACACAAAAACTCGCGGTCCTGATAGACGCCGACAACGCCCAGCCCTCGATTGTCGACGCCCTGCTTGCGGAGATAGCCAAATACGGCACCGCGAGTGTGAAGCGTATATACGGAGACTGGACTATGCCGCAGTTGAAGGGGTGGAAAGAGGTACTTCTGACACACTCCATCCAGCCTATTCAGCAGTTCGGATACACCAGCGGCAAAAACGCTACCGACAGTGCCATGATAATAGATGCGATGGATCTGCTCTATACCGGTA
>JALSXE010000191.1:0-4213 GCA_027072755.1 Campylobacterales bacterium
GAAACGTACACTTCTTGACTGGGTGATACGGCCGGCACTCAGGAACATAGAGGGTGTGGCCGACGTAAACGCCCTCGGCGGCGAGGTGAAGACCTTCAGGATTAAGCCCGACTTCGCGAAGATGGCATCTTTGGGCATAACGCTCAGCGAGATAGAGGAGAAGATCCGAAAGAACAACGCCAATTTCGGTGCAGGAAGAATAGAGAGGGGTGACGAAGCGCTTCTGGTGCGGCTTCCGGGACGCATGAGCAGTAGCAGTGAAATTTCAAACCTCGTCATAAAGGTAGACGGCGGCGCGATTGTGCGCCTTTCGGACATTGCCGAGGTCTCCACGGCGGCACTTACCCGCTACGGCTACGTCACCAAAGACGGAAAGGGCGAAGCGGTGCAGGGGCTGGTGCTGGGTCTCAAAGGGGCCGACGCGTCGAGAACCGTATCGCATGTAAAGGAGCGTCTGAAAGAGATAGAGGAGAACCTGCCGGAGGGAACTTCGATAAACATCTTCTACGACAGGAGCGACCTGATAGGCAAAGCGGTAAGCATGGTACAGAAATCGCTCACGGAGGCCGTGCTGCTGGTACTCGTGATACTCCTGCTCTTTTTGGGCAGCTTCATCTCGGCCGTAACGGTGGCCCTGATCCTGCCCCTGGCCATCCTGAGCTCTTTCATACTGATGTACCTCTTCGGCATAAGTGTCAACCTTATGAGCCTCGGCGGTATCGCCATAGCGATAGGTATGATAATAGACTCGGCCGTGGTCATGGTGGAGAACATCATTGCGAGGCTGGCACAGCCGGCCGGCCGCCATACTACGAGGCTGCACATAATCTACACGGCCGCGAAAGAGGTGAGCGTGCCCGTAATTTCCGGGGTTATGATCATTATTATCGTATTTACCCCTCTCTTGATGCTGCAGGGGCTCGGCGGAAAACTCTTCGCGCCGGTGGCGCTCAGTATCGTATTTACCCTAGCTTCGTCGATCTTTTTCGCGCTCTTCGTAATTCCGACTATAGCCTCATTTTTCATCAGAAAACCGAAACATGAAGATACATGGCTCATGCGCAGACTCCTCGCACTCTACGAGCCGGTGCTGAAAGCCTCTTTCAAAGCCGAAAAGATCATCTACGCTCTTCTTCTTGTGCTTCTTGCCGGGACATTCTACGCCTTCGGCCATATAGGAAAGACCTTCATGCCGACGATGGATGAAGGGAATATCGTTATCGGCATCGAATCTCCGCCGTCTATAAACATTCCGGCGGGAATCGCCCTGAATACCGAGATACAGAAAAAGCTGATGAGAGAGGTTCCGGAGATCAAGTCGATAATCGCAAGGAGCGGTTCGGACGAGATAGGGCTCGATCCGATGGGTCTGAACGATACCGATACATTTTTGGTATTCAAGCCCAAATCGGAGTGGCGAAAGCCCGATACGGAGTGGCTCAAAGAGCAGATGAGGGAGGTTCTCGAAAAGATTCAGGGGATCGAATACAGCTTCACCCAGCCGATAGAGATGAGAACGTCGGAGATGCTTACCGGATCGCGCGGCGATGTGGTCATAAAGATATTCGGCGAAGATATAGAGGAGCTCAACAGGCTCGGTACTCTTGTAAAGGGCATTACCGAAAAGACGGCCGGAAGTCAGGATGTCTACATGCGGCAAAACGAAGGGGTGGCATATCAGGAGCTCCGTTTCAACGACGAGAAGATGGGAAGCTACGGCCTCGACAAGGCCGATGTGGCGCATCTGCTCAAAGCGGCTGTGAGCGGAGTGGAGACCGGGACCGTATACGAGGGGATGAAACAGTTTCCCATCATAATCCGCGGCGACTATCTTCGCAAGAATCTGGACGAGCGCTATCTCGTAGGCTCCACGGGAGAGCCTATTTCGCTTGGCGAAGTGGTCACCATAGTCAGAAGCAGCGGGCCGGTCGAGATAAAGCATGAGCACGCAAGGCGTTTCGTATCGATCCAGACAAACGTTACCGGCACGGACCTTGTAAGCTTCGTGGAGAATCTGAAAGCCAACATAGCAAAAGAGGTGAAACTGCCCACAGGCTACTCGATAAGCTACGGCGGGCAGTTCAAAAACCAGCAGGCTACCATGCAGCGCCTTATGATCGTCGTGCCGATAGCGCTTGTACTGATATTCATGATCTTGTATATGACTTTCCGCTCTGTTTTACAGAGTGCCATCATCTTCACGACGATTCCGCTGGCGATGGTAGGGGGCATCTTCGGTCTCTACCTGACAAACAGCTACCTGTCGGTCCCGGCATCGGTCGGCTTCATCGCTCTCTTGGGAATAGCCGTGCTAAACGGTGTCGTGATGATAAGCTATTTCAACGAGCTTGCCAAAAACCTTTCTATTTCGGAGGTTGTGGTGGAGGGTGCGAAGCGAAGGCTCAGGCCGGTCATGATGACCGCTTCGATAGCGGCGCTTTCACTGGTTCCGATGCTCTTTGCCACAGGCCCCGGTTCTGAGATTCAGAAGCCGCTTGCCATCGTCGTCATATGCGGGCTGATAACATCGACTGCACTCACATTGGTGCTGCTGCCGATGCTCTACCGGCGATTTGTCAAAGATCGAAACGAGACGCCATGAGAAGTTTTTGGATATAATCTTGCTATGTCAAAGGAAAAGCTCGTAACCATTCGTCGCCGTATGCTCAATACGATCGGCATCTTTCTGATTATAAGTCTCGCCATCGAGTTGGCGGTGGGCTTCTACCTGAAGCGTCAGGCGCTGACCGAACTGGCGATAGAAGATGCCCGTCACAGCAGCGAACTGGTTTTCGAGAACCTCTATACGAAGATGCAGGAGGGGTGGAGCAAAGAGGATATAAAAAAGATCCTGGAGCGTCTCAATGCGATCCGTCCCGGCATGAATATACAGACATACAGAAGCGGTATAGTAGAGGAGCTTTACGGACGTATCCCCGAAGATTACAAAAAGGTCGAATCCGACCCTCTGATCAAAGAGGCTCTTAAAGGACGTGAGATAATACGTATCGACAGAGAGAACGCGATCCGCTACCTCTACCCGATACGTGTGGAGCAGAGGTGTCTGAAGTGCCATCAAAACGCGAAAGCGGGCGATATAAACGGTGTCATAGATATAAAAATGCCCGCCCAGCAGATCATCGTTTCGCTCGATCAGATGATCTTCTATTTCATTCTTACTCTCGCGCTCTTTCTCCTCCTCTTTTTCGCACTTTTCTACTGGGTGTTCGACAGGCGTCTTGTGGTGCCTCTGACCGAGCTTAGCACCGAGATAGCGAAGATAAGGGAAGATACGGACCTGAGTAGACAGATAGAGATAGATACCGACTGCAAAGAGCTCAAGATGCTCGAGAACTCTTTCAATACTCTGATGTCGAGGATACGCTTCTATTACGATAAACTGCTCGCTTCGCTCTTTATAGATCCGCTTACCAAACTAGGTAACATCTACCGGCTCAAAAAGGATCTGGAGGGGAGCAGACCTGTTTCTATGCTGCTTTTGAATATAGACCGGTTCAAAGAGCTAAACGATTACTACGGCTTCGAACTGGGTGACAAGGTTCTAAAAGATATAGCCAAAAGCCTAAAAAGGATTATCCCTCCCGATACGAAGCTATACAGGATCGGCGGCAGCGAGTTCGCGATTGTCGGGTACGGCCGGTGTGATCCGAAAAAGATCGAAGAGATCATGAGCGAGATCCACCGCACCACCTTCGAGAGTAAAGAGCTCGAGGGGCTGCGCATAACCGTGACGGGAGGGGTGGTCGAGAATCAGACCGAAAGGCTGATAGAGAAGGCCTCGGTAGCGCTCAATGCGGCCAAAAAGAGAAAAAAGGCGTATGAGTACTACAGGAACGCTACGGGTCTGGAGGCCGATTACAAGCGTCATATCCGATGGATGAAAGAGATCGAGGATGCGATCGAAGAGAATAGGATAGTTCCATATTTCCAGCCGATAGTGAAGGTCGGAGACTCAGGAGTTAGGAGATACGAGGTGCTTGTAAGGCTCATAGACAGAAACGGAAATACGCATGCACCCGACGAATTTCTCGAAGTTGCGCAAAACAGCAGGCTATATGCCAGCATAACGAGAATCATGATAAAAGAGGCGTTCGCCTACTTCAAAAACTGTAGCTGCAGTTTCTCTCTCAACCTCTCTATGAACGACATAAAAGATGCTCTGTGCCGGGACTATATATACAAAGCGCTCAGA
>JALSXE010000192.1:0-611 GCA_027072755.1 Campylobacterales bacterium
CCTTCACCACCGTTCCGGGGAGCGCCTGGCCCACGCTGCCATCTTTGTGGCCCACTATCACCTCGAAGCTGTCGGGGTCGAGCGCGTCTGGCATGTTCACGGCTACGACGGGCGAAGTTTCGGTGGTTCCGTATCCCTCGAAGAGCTCTATGCCGAACTTCTGTTTAAATGCCCTCTTTATCTCCGGCTTCAGCTTTTCGGCCCCCGCCACGGCCATCCTTATACTCTGGAACATCAGCGGATTCAGCCTTCTGTTTTTCGTATAGAGCCTGAAGAATGTGGAGGTTCCGAATATGATGGTGGCGCCGTAGCGTGCGGCGCTCTTTCCGACAAGCGGTGCGTCGGTCGGGTCCGGAACGCTCACCATCGGTACACCTTCGCAAAGGGGCAGGAGGGTCGTGACCGTCAGGCCGAAGGAGTGGAAGATGGGCAGCGAGTTCAAGATAAGATCATCCTCAGAGAAGTTGATCATGGCGCTCACCTGCTTTATGTTCCCCAGCAGGTTTCTGTGGGTCAGCTCTATCCCTTTCGGTACTCCTTCGCTACCGCTGCTAAACAGAATGGCCGCCGTATCGTCCAGAGTGACAGGCTCGAAATAGAGGGCCTTCAGC
>JALSXE010000192.1:621-4211 GCA_027072755.1 Campylobacterales bacterium
CGAGCCGATGCTCTCGGCGTAGATCGCCCTATCGCCGAGCATCGAGGCGGCGACGAAACCCTTTGCGGCAAGCCTCTTTATGAACTTTTCAGAGGTGATCACCCTTTCCAGCTCCGCCTTCTTTATAGCGGCCTCCATAGCCTCCGGGCTCAGCGTGTAGTTGAGGTTTACCGCTCTTTTGCCCAGGACGAAGAGGGCCATGTTCACTATGGCCCCGGCGGCCGATGAGGGGAGTATCACACCTACGTTTTCAGACCCCTGCAGTTCGCTTTTAAGTCTTTTGGAAAAGAGGAGCACGGCGCTGAGCATCTTCATGCCGTTTAGATCTGTGCCGGCGGTGTCGGCCACCGCGCGCCTGAAAGGTTCGCTCTTCGCCCGTTTCAGCCACTGGTGGTGGAGCGGCTCCATTCTATCTACGCTCTTTTGCCACGCGTCGAAAGAGAGCCTTTTTACGCACTGTTTAAGCTCCGCAGCCGTGGTACGGGGCGGCATCGGCTTTGCGAATACCACCCCTATGTCGCGCCTCGGGCCGGTTTTGGAGATGAGCCTGTACCTGTTTTGCGCACGGGAAAATGTGGAGCCCCAGAGGCCGTGAAGGTAGAAGGGGATTATCGGCGCCTCCGACTCCTTCATGATCAGCTCGAACCCCTTTTTGAACTCGCCGAGCTGCCCGTTGTAGCTTATGTGCCCTTCGGGAAAGAGAGCCACCACCTCACCGTTGTCGAGTCGCTCCCGCACCCTTTTGAGTGCATCTTTTCCGCCGAGCCCGCTTATGGGAATGACATCGAACCATTTGAGAAACCACTTGAGGTACCACTGCTCGTAGATCCGCCTGTGCATAACGAATTTCAGCGGCCTCGGAGATGCCACCTGAAGCAGGAGCCAGTCTATCCAGCTTATGTGGTTCCCAAGCAGCAGCGCCCCGCCGCTTTGTGGGATGTTCTCCATGCCCTCCACAAAGAGACGGTAGCGTATGCGAAGAAGAGGCAGGAGCATCAGCCTCGCCGTAAGCTGGGGCATCTGTGCCGCCGCGTAGATGGTGGAGCCGAGGCAGATCCATGCGGCGATATGGAAGATTCCGAGCGTCGAAAAGCCGACGGCGGTAAGCACGATCGCAAAGAGCAGAAAAAGGAGCATCGCGATATTCTGGACGAAGTTGTTTCCGGCGAGTATTGTACCCATCTTCTTCTCGGGTGCGAGATACTGGATCAGGGCGTTCAGCGGAACTATCGCAAGGCCGCCGAAAAATCCGAACATGAAGCTGGCGGCGGCCATCGGGGCGGCGCTTTGTGCGGTTGCGAAGAGAAGCAGCGCGATAAACATACCTACCGAACCGACCGGCACTATACCCATCTCGATATGGTTTTTCGATATCCTGCCCGAGAGCAGGGAGCCGAGTATCAGTCCGATGGCGCTTACGGCGAGGATCGCCTGTATGATCACGGTGTTGTCGTCGCCGGTGATCTGTTTGTAGTGTGCCGGAAAGGCCGCCACGACGAGCTGTGAAACACCCCAGAACAGGCTAAGACCCGCAATGCTCAGCCATATGCCCCTATCTTTGCGCAAAAGGGAGAGGTTGCTCTTCAGGTAGTCGAGCCGAAGGTAGGCTTTGGGGTCGAACTTCAGGCTCTCTTCGCAGAGACCGCTTTGCGGTATTTTGAACGCGAAAAAGAGCTCCAGGAGCGTCATCGCCACCAGCATCCACCCCAGCGGGGCCGCCGAGCGCAAGACGGCATCGGGTTCGAGCGATCCGTCGTACATCGACTCGAAAAGGGTCGAAAAGAGTACGGCGCTTGCGAGTATGGCGGTTATCGTAGCGGCCTGCACCACACCGTTCGCGCGTGCGAGAGCCCTTGTTCCGACCAGCTCTTTCACGAGGCCGTACTTCGCCGGGGAGTAGACGGCGCTCTGTACCGCCAGCAGAAAGGTGAGTGCGAATGCGGCCAGAAACCAGCCGGCATAGTAGCTTAGAGTCGCCAGCAGCGCCAGTGCCACACCGACGGCGGCGGCGTAGCGTACTATCTTCGTCTTTTGGAAGCGGTCGCTCAGAAAGCCGGATGGAGAGAAGAGGAGTATGAACGGGATGAGGATCAAAGCGTTCACTACGGCGCTCAGGATAATCAGGGTGTCGCCCTCGAAGCTCTTAATCAGGGTGTTCTGTATGGTTATCTTGTGGGCTATGTCTGTCATCGCGTTGAAAACGAGTACCAGGATAAACGGGAGAAACCCCTTCGCTCTCCAGACGCTGTTCATGATCTGACTCCTCTCTTTTGATACATATGGACAAGGTGCATATTGAAAAGGTAGGGTTTGAGTATCAGGGCCGCGTCGAAGAGCCCTTTTGCGATCTCGTTTTTACTGCTCTTCGAGCCAAGCAGCTTCTCCGCCAGCTCCACCTCCAGCTTCGAGAGCTCTTTTGCATGTTTTACATATGCGCTCAGCAGCTCTCTGTCGCCGTCGAACCTTTCCAGCTCCAGCAGAATCGAAACGATCTCTATCTCTTTTTCGCTGAAACCCCCTTCACGCATAAATAGCGCACCGTCGTCCAGCCACCCTCTCAGCTTCTCTTTGGAGATACCGAACATTTCGCACACCTCCTCTTCGGTGTAGATCCTGGCGGATGAGGGCCCGGTCAGGGTATCGAGCATGTCGAGCACCGCTTCGAAGCCTCTTTTGAAGTCGAAATCGTTATGCTGAAGGAGAGACCTGATCTGGCTTATCGTCGCATGAAAGTTGTTTTGGAGATACTTTATGAACTTTATGCGCTCCACGAAGTCGTCGTCGTAGAGGTGGACATTGGGCTTTACCTTGTGAGGCTGTGGCAAAAGCCCCTCTTTTATGTAGTAGAGGATTGTAGATTTGGGCGTATCGGTCAGCTTGACGAGCCGGTTCATCTTTAGAGGCATTCGGACTCCTTTGTCGGTATCGGTTGTTGATCGTTGTGACTCCATGAGAGAATGTTAGCGAAATATTTTGCAAAGTGTCAAGTGCTACTTTACATTTTGAGAGAGGCTTCCGTCCATTTCTGCCGAAATGGGTCGATATAGGCTATAATTTGCAAAAAAATTCTGAAGGTCTGTCTTGGCGAAGGTTCCATGTACCCACTGTCACCTGGAGTTCGACGAATCGGTTATGATAACCGAAAAGGAGGATAACGGCGATGTTCACCACTTCTGCTGCAAAGGGTGCCAGGGAGTCTACCATCTTCTGAGAGAAGAGGGGCTCGACACCTTTTACGACAAGCTCGGCAAGAGCAGTCTGGAACCGCCCAAACAGAGGGAGGACGATCTTCACAAGTTCGACCTCGAAGGGTTCAGGAAAAAGTATATAATAGAGCGCCCGGACGGGCTTTACGAGATCTTCATGATCATAGAGGGGATCCACTGCAGCGCCTGTGTGTGGCTTAACGAGAAGGTGCTGCACAAGACCGAGGGAATCGTAGAAGCGACGATAAACTATACTACCAACAAGGCCCATATAGTCTGGAACCCAGAGCGGGTAAAACTCTCCAAAATAGTCGAGAAGATCCGCTCCATCGGCTACAACGCCTACCCTTACGACCCGAAGCTGCAGGAGGAGCGCGCCAACAG
>JALSXE010000193.1:0-4199 GCA_027072755.1 Campylobacterales bacterium
TCGGTATACTTCAGGCGTTTGTCAGAAAGATGATGGACAACACCGTAAAATCGGTCGAGGACCTGGAAAAGCTTACCGATCTGCCGATTTACGGCGTCATTCCGTTTTTGAGCTCCAAAAGGGTCAAGTCGGCCTATCTGGAGTCGCTGAGGGTTATCCGCACCAATCTGGAGTTTTTGGCAAACAGCGGCAAATCGAAGCTCGTTACCGTAACCTCATCCATTCCGCAGGAGGGAAAGAGCACGACGGTTGCCGAGCTCGCCAAAATCATCGCTAAAGGCGGGAAGAGGGTGATCGTTATGGACCTGGATATGCGCCGCTCGAAACTGCATGAACTATTCAAGCTTCCGAACAAGGATGGAGTAAGCACCCTTCTGGCGGGAAAGGTGACTTTGAAAGAGGTGATCCAGCATACGAGAGATGAGAACCTGCATGTGATAACGAGCGGTCCGACACCTCCCAACCCTTCCGAACTGCTCATGTCCGATGCATTCAAGCGGGTCGTAAAAACGTTGATGAACGAGTATGACTATGTACTTTTGGATTCACCGCCCATAGGTCTTGTTACGGATGCGATGATCGTGATGAGAATGTCCGATATAAACCTGATACTGCTCAGAGCCGAATATTCGAAAAAAGATTTCCTGAAAAACATCAACCACTTCGTAAAAGAGCACGAACTGAAAGCCGGAATTATTCTAAACGGTGTAAAATCATCTTCTAAAACCGCCGCCTACGGCTTCGGGTACGGATACAACTACGGATATAAAAACAACTACTATACATAACCGATGCTACGCAAATTCCGGGCCGAACCCGTAATTTGAACGGGTTAGGCCGAAGCTATAAAGTTCAGGATTTAGAGATAGCAAAAAACCGCTCTTCATGCGGTTTTCTCTATATGCCGTAGTTACAGCAGTCTGTTGTTCAGAATCTCGTTTTTTTCGAAAATCTGTTGAAGTGTCTGAGAGGCCAGAACTTTCTTTAGAGTCTCCAACTGCGAAATTTTATGGACGTCGCTTCCCAAAAAGTCGACCATCCCGCGCTGTGCAAGCTCCATAGCGATTTTTTGTACATTTTTGGAGTAAAGACCCGCGAGCGAGTTCAGATTCAGCTGGAAAAAGACCCCCAGTTCCTTAAGCTCTTCGTAGTTTTCGAAATCCTCGTGCATGAAGAGATATCTCTCGGGGTGGGCCAATACGGGCCTGTAGCCGGCGCTCTCTATATCGAAGATTATCTCGCGCAGATCTTTCGGAGCCCTGGTGTACGACATCTCGAAAAGCAGGTAGTTTTCGCCGAATGTCAAAATATCTTTTTTCTCGAGCAGTTTCGCGAAGTTTTCGTCGAGGTAGTACTCCGAAGCGGCCTCCAGCTCGATCTCCACTTCATGGTCCGCTAGCGCATCTTTCAGATACTCCAGCTTTTCCAGAATTGTTTCGGAGCTGTTTTTGTATCTGTGCCACATGATGTGCGGAGTAGTAATCAGCTTCTTGTAGCCCATCTTTTCGTACAGTTTGATCATCTTGATGGATTCGTAGGTGGTCTTTGAGCCGTCGTCGATGCCCGGAAGCAGATGCGAGTGTATGTCTACATACAATCTTTTCGGCTCTCTCTTAGATAAAGAGAAAAGTTTTTTGAAAAAATTCATCTCCTATCATCACCTTTTGATCGGGAATTATACGCTGCCGCCGTTTCGGTGAGTATATCATACATCTTTTCGGCAAGCCTTTTCCTGTCAAAATCCTTAGCAAGCCGTATGCACCCTTTTTGTGCCCGAGCGTAGAGCCGCCTATCGTTTTTGAGTCTGTAGAGCTTTTCTATGAAGTCATCTTCGTTTTCCGGTTCGAAACATAGGCCCGCTCCATATGTTTCGATGATTCTGCAAGCCTGCCCTTCGACTCCCAGAAGAGTGGGTTTTTGCATGGCGGATGCCTCGAAGATTTTCGAGGGGATAACCGTTTTGAATGTGTCGGACTTTTTGAGAGGCGCCAGCGATATATCGACACACGAAAGATATCTGGGTACCTCCTCTTTGGAGACCGGATCGAGAAACAGAGTGTTTTTTAGTTCCAGCTCTTTCGCCATGGCTACAACTCTCTCCTTCATGGCTCCCTCGCCTATGAATAGAAAGAGCAGATCGGGATCGTCCACCCTCTTTAACGACTTTACTATAAAGTCGAGACTGTGAGCCATACCGTGGGTACCGATGTAACCTACCACGAACTTTCCGTCCAGCCCGTAACGCTTCGAAATTTCTCCGTCTTTCTCGCGCGGATAGAAAAGCTCTATGTTAGATCCGTTAGTAACTACCTCAATTTTGTCCGCATCTATCCCTCTGGCTATCAGATTCTCTTTAAACGCGTCGGTTACGGCAACCACTCTGTCGCAGCTTCTGTAAAGCCCAAGCTCTATCTGCTCCAGCCACTCTATAGCTCTACCCTGTTTCATAGCGCCGACGGTTTTTATGGACTCCGGCCACAGATCCCGGAGCTCGAAGATCCACGGTTTTCTCTTTATTTTGGAGAGTGCCCAGGCGGTCCATGTGGTAAAAAACTGCGGAGAGGTCGCGACTATGATGTCGCACTTTTGAAAAAGGCCTGCCCAAAAGGCCGAGTGGGCAAAACTGATGTAGTCGAGTACCCGCTTGGCAAAACCCTTGTTCGCGCTGATATAGCTCCAGACCCTGATCACCTTCATACCCTCTATGCTCTCGGTAGTAAAGAGCCTGTTTCTGTAGCCGTCATAGACTCTCCCGTGAGGAAAATTGGGCGCACAGGTGATAATCGTAATCTCGGCCCCGAGCTTCAGCCACTCTTTGCAGTGCTCGAAGGTTCTTGTAGCCGGTGCGTTCACCTCCGGCGGAAAGTTGTCTGTAATGAAAAGAATCTTCAGTTTTTTTTTCGGTTCTTTGCTCATAAAACGATCTCTATCTCCATCTCTTTTTCAAACGATAGCTCCGCAACAGCCGCTTTCTGTAAAGTGT
The DNA here is from genome assembly GCA_027072755.1 of Campylobacterales bacterium. GTDB lineage: Bacteria > Campylobacterota > Campylobacteria > Campylobacterales > Hydrogenimonadaceae > Hydrogenimonas. The sequence continues at coordinate 2,984 of JALSXE010000193.1, forward strand.
TGAATTCTGGTGCGTAAAAGTAGTCCGACATGGCAATGTCGGCGTTTTTTACCAAAATGGCCGCATTTTCACAGACAATTTTATCTTTTTCAACAACCGGTTTTATACCCGGGTGAAAGTGCAGAAAAAAGCGGGCGTCGTGAGGACTGTTCGAGACAATTTTGTCCGAAATTCTAATAGATTTTTCATTAAAAACAAATTCTCTTTCATGGATTGCGTTTAGCCTGCTTTTGTAGCCGTCATGGCTTGCCTTTATGCTCTTTTCGCACTCTTCAAGATCGAAAACGTATGCCCGCCTAGCGACACGGAATCCGCCCCATACTTCGCTCTGCTCCATGCCGTCGAGCATAACGGTATTATGTGCAGATGTCGACCTCTCCGCAAAGCGCCGCTCGTCTGTCTCGTATGTCGATGTACCGGTATCTACTATCAGCGGTGTGCCTTTGACGTAAAGTACGAAAGAGAATGTGTCGCTGTGCGCGTGACCCGGAATGTAGTCGGGGCCTATTTTGCCTACATCCGCCACTATTTTGTAATTACCCTTTTCATAGACCCTGTAGCCAGAGTCGCCAAGCGGTTTTTCGACCGTTTCGACTCCGAGCAGGTCGGCATACTCTTCCAGCTCTTTCGGGGTAGGGGCGATCTTTTGGGCGCTGTCGTTGAGCAGGGGTACTGTGCCGTCGGTAAACTTCATCTTTTTAAGCCACCCGAGCATTATGGAGGCCTTTTCGCTTAGCATCTCCAGAAGCTCGGCACTTTTCCAATCGTTGTTTTTTACCAGATTTATGCAGTCGAGCACCCTGAAAAGCATTATCTGATGATACATCGGGCTCAGTTCAAAATGGGCCCCGTCTTTTAGTATCTGCTCTTCGAGTTCTTCTGTCAAAATCTCTTTTGCCTTCGCATACATCTTTTCGTCGCGAAAATAGTAGGCTCCGAAGAGGAGCGAAAAGCCGTTTTCGAGCAGGTGGTTGCCGAGCAGGTGGTACTCCAGATTGTCTTCTAAAACTGCATACTGCGCTTTAAGTGACGAATCTATCTTCCTGCTCTCTATTTTGTGTTTAGAGAGAAACTTTATCCAGTTTATCCCCCTTAGCGAAACGGGAAATGGCTCCAGGCCCTCTTTTACGTTTCGTATGTCGTCTATAAACTCTTCGATCAGCGCAAGACCTCTTTCGCGGCTCATATTCGGCTGCATGAGAAATTCGAAATAGTT
>JALSXE010000194.1:0-4166 GCA_027072755.1 Campylobacterales bacterium
GACCTTATACCATGCGTATACTGATTGTAGAAGATGAAACCACCGTCAACAAGACCCTCTCCGAAGGACTGAACGAATTCAACTATCAGACAGATTCGGCTGAAAACTTCAAAGACGGCGATTACTATCTGGATATAAGAAACTACGATCTGATTCTTGCCGACTGGATGCTGCCCGACGGTAACGGGCTCGAACTTATCCAGAAGGCTAAACAGAACAATCCGAAAACGGCGGTCATCATACTCTCGGCCAGAGATGACAAAGAGAGCGAAATAGAGGCGCTTGAGGCGGGTGCGGACGACTACATCAAAAAACCTTTCGACTTCGATGTCCTTATAGCCCGTATCAAGGCACGCCTCAGATTCGGCGGAAGCAATGTTATAGAGATAGACGACCTTAGCATCAATCCGCAGGAGGAAAAGGTTGTCTACCGCGGAAAAGAGATAGAGCTCAAGGGCAAACCCTTCGAAGTTCTCACTCACCTTGCGCGCCATCGAGAAGAGATAGTCTCGAAAGAGCAACTGCTCGATGCTATCTGGGAAGAACCGGAACTGGTAACACCGAACGTTATCGAAGTTGCTATAAACCAGATAAGACAGAAGATGGATAAACCTCTCGGTATTCAGACCATAGAGACGGTACGCAGACGCGGATACCGCTTCTGCTATCCGCAAAAGAAGAGCGAAGAGTAGGGTTCCGCAAAAAAGCCGGCCGGTTCAGTGCCGGTTTCGGGCTCTATGCGCAGATAGCCGGCCCTGAGCCGTAAAATGCTTCACTAAATCTGGAAATCTCTTCCTGAACTCTCCACTCCAAAGGTAATCGATGGGCGGAAATCGCAGTATCCGAAATCAGTTTCTTACACAGCTCATTATCGCCTCTTCGATACTGCTTATCATATTTTCCACTATGCTCTATACATACATAAAACAGTCTCTTTACGATGAGCTGTCACAGGAGCTCGTCAATCAGGCCCGCTATATAGTAAGAACCTTTCCGGACTATAAAGAGGGCGAGAAAATAGATGCAAAAAACCTGAAAAACGCCCTTCAGATAAGCGCTGAAGTGATTGGAGCACCCCACCGTTTCTACAGCTCTATCGAGTGGCGCGAGCGCAAAGAGAACGGAAGGTTCTATCTTGAGCTGATCTACCCATACAACTTCAAGGAGCAGACCTATCTTCTCATGACGAAAGATATAACCGGCATGGCGAAGATGCTCAAAAAGATTCTGCGCTCGATAATCGTCATAAACCTCATAAGCCTCATACTTATCGTTCTATATGCGTTCGGACTCTCGGCGATGCTTCTGGTTCCGATCACACGTTTGAGCAAAAAACTTTCGACTCTAAACGAGAATTTTCTTACTACCGTAAACATAAGAGAACTACCGGAAGAGTTCGTACCCCTCGGTGAATCCATAAACCGCCTTATAAACAGGATACAGACATTCGTGAAGTACCAAAAAGAGCTCTTTATCGGCGCCGCACATGAGTTGAAAACTCCGCTAAACGTCATGAAGCTCAAAAATGACGTCACACTGATAAAACGGCGCGAACCGGAAAAGTATATAGAGGCTCTCCAGCTTTCGAACAAGACGATACTGGAGCTAAACCAGATGATAGGCTCCATACTCGAGATCGGACGACTCGAGGGGGCACACTTCGAACTCCCCCAGCAGGTAGATATAATCGATTTTATCCGTGAAAAAGGGGAGGACTTCACCCTTCTGGCAAAATCGGAGAAGAGAGAACTTGTTCTTGATCTTGAACCCGACTCATTGACAGGACTGATTCAGACAACTCTGCTGAACCAGATTTTACAAAACTTTCTTCAAAATGCGATCAAATTTACACCGGAAGGCAAAACCATACTTCTCAAAACCAGGCTTCTTGACGAAAACAGGATAAAGCTCGAAGTTATCGACGAAGGCCCGGGTATAGACGAGTCGATAGACCTCTTTGCACCATTCAAAAGGGTAGGCAATGCTCCGGGAGCCGGGCTGGGACTATTTCTGGCAAAGTCGGCTGCCGATGCTATGGGTGCGCGAATCTCATTGAAAAACAGGACCGACGGAAAGAGCGGGACCATCGCGACGCTCATCTTCACAACGACACCCCAGTGTGAGCTTCCCAACGTGCGATAGCCTCCTTTATCGTCCGTTTTTCGGCATCAAGTTAGATCTATGCCGCTCCAAACGGCAACTATTTTTTCTTTAACAAAAATCATCCGATTGGAGCCAGATGTTTTTAAGTATTGGCTAAGGCTACATAGGTTATAAATCTCAGAATTTCTTTTTCAAGGTTACGATTATGGCATTGATGATTACCGACGAGTGTATTGCATGCGACGCATGCCGGGACGAGTGTCCCAACGGTGCGATCGAGGAGGGAGACCCGATCTACGTCATCGATCCCGACCGGTGTACCGAGTGCGTCGGACACTATGATGAGCCTGCATGCGTGGCGGTTTGCCCGGTTGACTGCATTGTTCCCGATCCGGACAATGTCGAAAGCGTCGAGGAGCTGAAGTTCAAGTTTGAACATCTGCAGAAAGAGCATTGATGGCCAAACGCACCGCCGTCATCGACATCGGCTCCAACTCGGCCAGGATGGTGGTGTTCGAGCGCACCAGCCGTTACGGTTTCTACCTTCTTAACGAAACCAGAAGCCGCGTCAGGATATCCGAAGGCGCGTACGAAAAAGAGGGAAATCTTCAGCCTGCGGCGATGGATAGGGCCTGCCGCGCGCTCTCAAACTTTCTTACGATCGCAAAAAATCTCAAAGCACGAAAAATTCTATGTGTAGCCACATCTGCGGTGCGAGACGCTCCGAACCGCAAAGAGTTCATTATGCGTGCAAAAAAAGAGTTGGGTCTGAAAATCAAAGTGATCGACGGTGAGAGGGAGGCCTATCTTGGAGGTCTGGCGGCTGCAAACCTACTCCCTGTCACGAACGCCGTAAGCATCGATATAGGAGGCGGCTCTACCGATCTTGCACTTATAAGGGACAAAAGAGTCGTAGCCGTACACTCCATGAAGCTGGGAACCGTACGTCTCAAAGAGCTCTTTTTCGACAAAAAGAGACCGCTTGAAGAGACAGAAGCCTATATAGAGGAGATACTCGAGACCGTTCCTGAAAACTTCATAAGCGAGATCGCGGTCGGAATAGGCGGAACCGCCAGGGCGATCGCCAAAGCGATTATGCAGAGAAACGACTATAGCGTCGATAAGATTCACGCCTTCAGATACGACCTGGAGCGGGAGAGAAGGTTTCTGAAAAAGGTGGTGGAGGCTTCGGTACTAAAGCTGACAAAATACGGCATAAAGAAGGATAGACTCGATACGATCCGACCGGGAGCCCTTATTTTAATGAAAGTGCTGGATAGGGTTTCGGCAAAAGAGGTGATCACCAGCGGAGCGGGTGTCAGAGAGGGAGTTTTTCTAAGCGATCTGCTGCGAAACAGCAACCATCTCTTTCCCGTAAACTTCAATCCAAGCGTAAGAGGCCTTCTGGATCGATTCTGCACCGATCCCAGACTCGCATCAAATATCGCTTCTACCGCGACAGCTCTATTCAAAGCCCTGCAGGAGCCGTTCGGGCTGCCGGAAAATCTTCTGAACCACCTACAGACTGCCGCAAAACTCTCCCAAATCGGTACGAGACTCGATTTTTACGGCTACCATAAGCATAGTGCCTATATGGCTCTAAACGATCTTGACTACGGTTTCTCACATGAAGATATGATCCTCATAGCCACTCTAATCCGTTTCAACAAACGGCGTCTTCCCAAAAGCAGCTTCACAAAGCCTTACAAAAAACTTCTTCCGGACGACGACACCCTCACCTGGCTCAGCTACATCGTCTCTCTCGCACAGACCATCCATATTTCAAGAGCATATGGGCACATCAAAGCAGGATACGACAACGAAGTTCTATATATCGATGCTCCGTTCGACACCTATCTGGCGCAAGAGCGCATCAAAGAGCTGCAGAAACCGGGTCCCATCGCGGTGCAATTTCAGTGTTGAGTTGTGAATGCTAAGAGTCCGTTTGACCGAAGATATTTCATAATAATGGAAGACTGCAAAGCAGCCCTCCGAACCCATTCACTTCTCATTTATCACCGATGTGACGCAAATCGCGGGCTAAGCCCGTAATCTGGCAGGGC
>JALSXE010000195.1:0-4164 GCA_027072755.1 Campylobacterales bacterium
CATATACCGCTACACCGGAGGGAACTTCAGGACACTCAAGCGGATGGTGCAGACCCTCTTCGAAATTATGGATTACGCAAAGAGCGAAGGGCTCGCAAAGTATGCCGAACCGAACGGCTGCACCATCAATATGGCCGCACTCGATCTGGAGCTGATAGATGAATAGCCGCTTCGAATTGCTTCTTAGCAGGTGCAGATCGAGAAGAAGAAGAGTCGTCGCCAGACGGATCGCCGCGGTTTCGCTGCTCCTTGTTTCGGGAGGCGTTGCGGCCTATCTGACGCATTATGAAGGGCCTCTTTTAAGCAGCGGCGGAGAAAAACGGGAGGTAGAAACCGTTGCCGTGACGGCCGCACCGGGCCATGCGGAGCCTGCCGGAGTGAAACCGGCCGAAAGAGAGGCGGAGCCGGAAACCGCGAGGTCGGCCGAGTCGAAGAGAGAGATCGAAAAAAGCGGCGGCGAAACGGTTTTGAAAGAGAAGAGTACCGCTTTGCAAAAGAGTGAAAAGAGTGAACCGAAAGAGATAAAAAAAGAGTCTGTGAAGCCGGAAGAGAAGATGAATGAAGATTCGCGCAGAGCACTGTTGGGACCGGAAGCCGAACCTCAGGCAGAGAAGAACGAAACCAAACCGAAAGTCGTGCTGGAGATAAGGGAGGTTGCAGATATCGACGCGCTGCTCGAGCGGTATGCAAATGCGCCCAGATACTCTTTGGCTCTTAAAATAGCCCGTACATATTACGATGACGGGGATTTCGAAAAAGCCTCTTTGTGGGCCAGAAAAGCGAACATTCTCGACCGTGACGACGAGAGGGCGTGGATAATCTACGCGCAGTCGGAGTACGCGCTCGGGCGCGAGGAGCGTGCAAAACGGATACTCAGGCTCTTTCTCGACTATAAAGATTCGGCAAAAGCGCGCTCTTTGTTGATGACATGGGGCAGGGAATGATTAGACAGAGTGTAAGGCTGGGCGATATACTGGTCGAAAAGGGTCTCATCACCGAAGATGAACTGGCGCAGGCCCTAAAGAAGCAGAAGGAGAGCGACTACACCAAAAAGCTGGGCGAGATTCTGGTGGACGAGGGCTTCGTGACCGAAAGGGAGATAGCGGAGCAGCTCGCGAGTCAGCTGAGACTGGAGTTTGTGGATCTCTACGGCGTGGAGCTCGATCTGAAGCTGCTCGAGCAGTTTCCGCTGCAGGTTCTCAAAAACGCATGGGCGGTGCCGTTCGGGGAGGATGAGGAGTACATATTCGTAGCCACCTCCGATCCGCTCAACTACGACGCTCTCGAGGTGCTTCAAAGGAGTGTGGTAACGAAGCCCATCAAGCTCTTTCTGGCGATGAAGGGCGAGATTCAGCACATATTCCAGCGCATAGAGATCATAGACTCCACCAGGTCTATCGTGGCCGAAGTGAAGCGCGAGATAAAACAGCACGGCATAAAAAACGAGAGTGAAGAGAGCGCCGTTTTGAAGCTCATAAAGCTCATCATAAAAGATGCCGTGATCCGCAACGCCAGCGACCTGCACATAGAGCCGGACGCCTACGAAGTATCGGTGCGCGCCAGGGTGGACGGCGTGCTTCACGAGACATTCGTCTTCGATCTGGAGGTCTATACGGCACTCGCTTCGCGCATAAAGATACTCGGAAACCTCGATATTTCCGAGCGCAGAAAGTCGCAGGACGGCAGGTTCATGCTGGTCGTCGACGGCAAAGAGTACGACTTCAGGCTCTCGGCGACCCCCACCCTGCACGGCGAGTCTATCGTGATGCGTATTCTCGACCAGCAGAAGGTTCTGATGAAGATGTCGGAGCTCGGGTTCGAAGATGATAATCTAAAAACCTTCCACGATGTGATTCACCAGCCCTACGGCATAGTTCTGCTCACGGGCCCTACCGGCAGCGGAAAGACGACTACCCTTTATGCCGCTTTGAACGAGATTAAAAGCATTGAAAACAAGGTTCTCACGATAGAGGACCCCGTAGAGTACCAGCTCCCTCTCATTCAGCAGGTGCAGGTCAACGAAAAGATCGGCTTTACATTCGCGAAGGCGCTGAAATCTTTTCTGAGGCAGGACCCCGACATCATAATGGTAGGAGAGATCCGCGACTTCGAGACGCTCTCGGCGGCCGCACAGGCGTCGCTTACCGGGCACCTCGTCTTTTCGACGCTGCATACAAACGACGCTCCGAGCGCCGTAAGCAGGATGGTGCAGATGGGGCTGGAGCCATATCTGATAGCCGATGCCCTTATAGCCGTGGTGGCGCAGCGTCTCGTGCGTAAAATATGCCCCTACTGCAAGACCGAGAGCAGACCCCATCACGACCTGATAAAGAGGGTAGAGAAGTATCTGCCGGAAAATCCGATCTTTTACCGGGGCAAGGGGTGCCCCGAGTGCGAGATGACCGGCTACATGGGCAGAACGCTTATAGTCGAGATAATGAGCGTGAACGAAGAGGTTGCACAGAAGATCTCCGAAGGGGCATCGAGGCTCGAGATAGCCAAAACGGCGCTCGAATCCGGGCAGTACCGACCGATGGTCGAAGACGGCGTCAGAAAGGTTCTTGCCGGGGTCACCACCCTCGAAGAGGTATTGAGGGTGACGCGGAGCTGAGTATGAGATACTTCAAAATCGATTACAGGCAGGGGAACAGGCGCGAATCGGTCGTACTCGAGGCGCAGTCGAAAATGGATGCGGTAACAGAGTTCAGGCAGCGCACCCTCGGCGTCATGCTGTCGGTAAAGGAGGTCTCGAAACCCTTTTCGCTGAAACTGCGGAAGCGGCTGGAAGCCAACAGGTCGCCGGTGCGCCGCAAAAGGGTGGCTCAGGAGCCATACATAGCGACACTCAGGCAGATGTCCGTCATGCTCGATGCCGGACTTCCGATAAACAGGTGCCTCGAAGAGGCGATACGCTCCACCGACGATGAGATGCTCAAAGAGATTCTGCGCTCGGTACTCTCGGACATAGAGAGCGGTATGGGCCTTAGCGAGGCGCTCAAGCCTTTCAGGGTTCAGCTCGGCAGCATCTCGCTCTCCATGTTCAATCTGGGCGAGCAGACCGGAACGCTATCGGAGTCGATAAAAAAACTGGCGGAGATACTCGATCAGATCCGCCACAACAGGCGTGAGCTGGTGCGGGCTACCCGATACCCGCTCTTTACGATCATCGCTATGATGATCGCTTTCGTCGTAGTCATACTTATGGTCGTTCCGCAGTTTCAGGAGATATTCGCCGAAAGCGGGGCCGATCTGCCCTTCCCGACACAGCTTCTGATCTGGGTGGAGCATGCGATGACGGAATACGGCCCCTTCATCGTAGCGGGTGCAGTCGTTTTGAGCCTCCTTTTTTCGTACATCTACGGAAAAAATGAAAAAGTAATGCTCGAAGCGGACCGTCTGCTGCTTAAAGTCTATATCGTAGGAAAGGTGACGCACTACGCGATGGTGGGACGCTTCGTCTATATATTCAACGTTCTGCTAAATGCCGGCATTCCGATAACCGATGCTCTCGATGCGGCCATAGGCGTAGTGGAGAACAGCTATATGAAAATGCGTCTCGAGACGATAAAAAGGGCCATAGAGGAGGGGCGCCCGCTCTACAGCGGCTTCGAAGAGAGCGGACTCTTTGCGAACATGATAGTGCAGATGGTAAAGGCGGGCGAGCAGGGCGGCGCGCTGGGTACGATGCTTCAGAAGGTCACCGACTACTACCGGGAGAGGTATCAGCACATAGTCGACAACGTCGCATCGATGATCGAACCTATCCTGATAGCCGCTATAGCCGGGTTCGTACTGGTGCTGGCGCTCGGAATATTCCTGCCCATGTGGAGCATGGCCGAAGTGATGGGGATGTGATGGAGAGCGAACTGGGAACGATCACGGTTGCGGTGATAAGCACACTCATTCTGGCATTCGGACTCTGGATTATCAGAAAGTTGACACAGATATAGGGGATCTCCGTTTCGCGGCGGCCTCTTATGCCAAACCCGAATAAAAAGGAACGAAGCATTCGGCCGTCACCGCAGCGAGACCCGCGGGAGCGAGTCGGACGAAAGGCCGGGTATCAGTTGTCGATCAGGGTGAATGTGCCGGAGGTGCTGTTGTACTCCCAGTAGTCGTTTGCGTCCGGTTTGCCGGCAATGTCGGGAGACGCCGGCTTTACTC
>JALSXE010000196.1:0-4132 GCA_027072755.1 Campylobacterales bacterium
GTTGTATACCGCATGAATACCCCACCACTGCTTTGTGGATGGATTACCGAACGCGTCATTTTTATAATAGTTGTCGTTGTTGTACTGTCCAAGAAATGAAACATCGAAATATTCGTCATCCATATGAACTTTTTTCTTTCCGGTCCCAAGGACGTTGGCGGTAAGCCTCCACTCGTAGGACATCTCTGTTCCGGCATGCTTGCCGTGGTAGCCTTCTCCGTTGTATACGCCTATTTCAGAGCTGAAGTATGGAGTCTTCGTCTTAAAGTTTACGCCGATGTCGGCAGAGTTTGTCAGGTCGGCTCCGTGTTTGTCTTCTATAAAAGTTTTCGAGATAGAGCGGTACCACCAGCCGTGGTGCTCTTCCCAGTCGATCCATGATCGGTGCGACTGACCGAACTCTACACCTGTATTCGGAAGTACGTCGCTTATGAATATGTAGGCATACTTGAGTCTTACGGCCCAATCGTTTTCGGCATTCTGATGCGTATCGAGCGTGATTCTCATATAGTCATGCTTATTCCAGTATGCTTTTACCTGGAAGTAGTTTCTGCGTGTTTCGAATGTGCTGCTGTCTTCATTGGCGGCCGTTTTGTCGTCGGTATAGGTGTAGCCTATGTAGTGTTTTCCGCTAAATTTGAGAACGGGAACCTTGGCTTTTACTTTAACCCCAAGCTTTTTGTTCAGTTTCGAAAGTGTGGTTTGGCTCTCTACATACTGCTCTTTTGCGCTTACGAAATCTCCAAGCTCCACACGGTCAGCACCCGGTTTGGTGTAGATGGCACCGCTCTTTTTGTCCTGATAGAGCGTGATGGCTCCGGCCGAAAGTGTAGATACGGCGAGTGATGCCGCAACCGCTGATAGAATGATCTTTTTCATTGTCGTCCCTTTCTCTGTTTGGTTGTTGTTTGGACCGATTTCATAACGATGTTATGAAATTAGTCTAATTTATCGAATCCTTCCGGAAAAAGGATCGATTTTCGACTTTTTCATATGAAGTTACGTTCTTTTCGGTAAAAACGTAACATCCTTTTTCTTCTTTACCGTGTTGTCTCTTGATCAATATATTCCGTGCTCTTTCCAGTACTCTCTTACCAGTGCCTTGGTTTCGGCGGGAAGAGGGATATAGCCCAGTTTTCTGGCATCTTCGTCACCTTTTTTGAAGGCGAAGTCGAAAAACTTGACCACCTCTTTGTTCATTTCGCTCTTCTCTCTGGGCAGAAGGATGAATGTGGCCGCCACGATCGGGTAGCTGTTGTCTCCCGGCTGAAGTGCCAAAATCTGGTAGAAGTGGTTTTTCGGAGACCATTTTGCATATTTTGCCGCCGCTTTGAAGTTCTCCTCTTTCGCCTCTACCCACTTGCCGCTCTCTGTCTGAAGCACGGCCGCCCCGAATCCGTTTTTAACCTTGTACGCATACTCTACATAGCCTATGCTGTACGGATTCTGGGATATAAGGCTCGATACTCCCTCGTTCCCTTTTCCGCCGAGTCCGGTAGGCCAGTCGAGAGCTTTTCCTATGCCGACGCTGTCCGCCCACTCGGAGCTTACGTGTGATAGAAAGTAGCTGAAGTTGAACGTAGTACCCGAACCGTCCGCCCTGTGGCATACGACGATCTCTTTGTGGGGAAGCTTGAGGCCCGGATTGTCTTCCGTGATACGCTTGTCGTCCCAATATTTGATCTTGCCCAGGAATATAGCGGCAAGGTCACCGTTTTCCAGCTTCAACTGGCCGTCTTTGATGCCGGGTATGTTGTAAGCCGCGACGATCGAGCCTATAACCGCGGGAAACTGGTAGAGCCTCTTTTTGTCCAGTTTGCGTTTTTTAAGCGGCTTGTCGCTTGCGCCGAAATCTACGGTACGTGCAGAGATCTGCTTGATTCCTCCGCCTGAACCGATGGACTGGTAGTTTACATGGTTGCCGGTCTCCTTCTGGTAGAGGTAGGCCCAGTCGAAGTATACCGGTGCGGGAAACGATGCACCCGCTCCGCTGATGTTTGCCGCACTTGCCGCTATTACACCTGCGGCCAGTGCCGCAACCGTCTTCTTAAGCATTATGTCGCTCCTTTTCGATTCGTTTTTGATGCTGTTATTGTAAAAGCTCCAAGATACGAAACGGTTACAAAAATGGGTGAAATGGTATAATCTCTGTTACCGAACCGTTACCGTTTCGGCGTAGAATACTCTTACCTAAATATATAAGCCGATTTTACGCATAAAGCGTAAAATCGTCTCGAAATCTTGGATTTCGAAGCTTTAGGGGGTTGTAGGGCCGTCCAGGCCCTGCCGAATTGCGGGCTTGGCCCGGAATTTGCGTAACATGAATGGTTTACGCATAAAGCGTAAAATCGTCTCGAAATCTTGGATTTCGAAGCTTTAGGGGGTTGTAGGGCCGTCCAGGCCCTGCCAAATTGCGGGCTTTGCCCTGAGTTTGCGAAATATAATATACAAGGATAGAGATGCTTTCGAGTTACCAGGAGAAGCTGCGGCAGGTCAACAAGGCTATGCAGGAGCTAGCCTCCACTATCGAAACGGCGCAGCGAATGAGTTTTGAAGGATTCAAAAGTTCCGATATAAAAAAACTGGATGAAGCCAAAGAGGCACTTAAAGGGTGCGGCTCCAAAGCCAACGATATAGACAACGAGGTTATAAAGACTCTTGCGCTTTACGGGCCGGAAGCGACAGAACTTCGTGAAATGGTCGGATATCTGAAGATGACAAACGAACTGGTGAACACCTGTAGTACTTTGAAATCCTATATCAAGAACAATAAATCCCTGATAGCGGGCGAGTTCGATCTCGGAAAGATCAAGGCATCGCTTCAAACACTGCACCAAAGCGCTCTGAACGCGATAACATATATGGTAAAGATGATAGATATATCCCAAAGCGAAGAGGAGCTGCGAAATCTTTACAGATCTATAAAAGTCGAAGAGTCCAAAGGGGATGACCTCTACTCCATAGTACAGAAAGATCTTTCCGATACTCTATACCATACAGATATCGACCCGCTCGATTTCATGACGGTGCTCAAACTCGCACGCAAGCTCGAACGCATCAGCGACCATGCTACAAATGTCGCAAAACTGCTCCTTTTCATTAAAACCGGCGGAGATCTGGAGAGCAACTGAGATGGCATTTGTCGTCATTATAGAGGATGAGAGGGATCTGCTCGATCTTCTGGAGTATCATCTTGTCAAAGAGGGTTACGATACTTTCGCGTCGCTCACCGTTCAACCCGTGAAGAAGCTGCTCGAAGAGGAGTTGCCCGATCTTATGATAGTAGACAGAAACCTCCCCGGTGTCGAAGGGAGTGAATTTGTCCGGCAGCTGCGGGAGCAGGGTATAGACGTTCCGGTAATATTCCTTACGGCGAAAGTGGCCGAGTCGGAGATAGAAGAGGGGTTTTTGCGCGGCGGAGACGATTACGTAACCAAACCCTTCAACTTCAAAGAGCTTCTGCTTAGGGTGCGCGCCGTGCTTCGTAGGAGCAAACCTGAAGAGAGTGATATTGTCAGGTACAAAGATATAACGATCAGACCCAAAAGCTACGAAGTTTTTGTGGAAGAGAGGCCGGTAGAGCTGACGAAGCTCGAATTTGATCTGCTTTTGGAACTGGTAAAAAACCGGAACATCGTTCTTAGCCGCGACCGGCTGCTCGAGAGGGTATGGGGGGATGTAGGCGACTACCAGGACCGTACCGTGAATGTGGCGGTGAACCGTCTTAAAGAGAAGATAGACCCCGACAAGAGTAAAAATTACATCAAGTCCGTTCGCGGGGTAGGGTACCAGATGTGCTGAAGTCTCGCTTCAAACTTTCACAGATCTTCTATCTGAACTTCATACTTCTGCTTGTAGGAACGCTTGCATTCGCCTCACTGATCATCTACTACTCTATCGAACAGATAGAGATAAAGCAGTTTACAAACCAGCTTAAGAGTGAAATCGCCTATGTGCGTTCGCGCATCGACGAGGGCAAATCGCTCGATCAGGCCGCGAAAGAGATGAGCGAAGTGATGGGAAGGCCGCTTCGTGTGACGCTCATAGCGATGGACGGCACACCGCTTTTTGACAATGAAGCCGATGTGTCGCAGATGGAGAATCATGCCAACCGGCCCGAAGTGATGGAGGC
>JALSXE010000197.1:0-4063 GCA_027072755.1 Campylobacterales bacterium
CCGAAGATAGGAACGATCGCACTCAGCCCGCGCGGCGACTGGAGGATGCCAAGCGACGCCGAAGCGGCGGAGTGGCTCAAAGATCTGGAGGAGGAGAGTTGAAAAAGCTTGTTTTTTTACTGCTGTTGGGCGCATACGTTTTCGCCGCGGAAAACGGAATGGGCGAGTATCTCAGCAGATACGGTGTCGAAGAGACCACCAAAAGACTTGTGGAGGTTTTGAGAGAAAACGGTGTCACTCTATTTAAAGTGATCGACCATAGCGAAGGTGCCGCAAGTATAGGCATGAAGCTGGGACCGACAAAGTTGGTGATTTTCGGTAACCCCAAAATCGGCACGCCGCTGATGCGGTGTTCTCGGACACTCGGTCTGGATCTGCCGCAAAAGATTCTGATATATGAAGACGAGCGGGGAATGGTGCATGCCGTTTTCAATACCAAAGCATATCTGATGTGGCGTCACGGTGTGGGGTACGACTGTTCGCAGGCACTGCAGAAAAAGATGGATGCGGCGGTAAGAGAGTTCGCCAAGTATGCGACCGGAAATATCGAAAAAACGGAGAAACAGAGGTAGATGCTGGTGCACATCTGCTGCAGCGTCGACAGCCACTTCTTTCTGCAGAGACTCAGGGAGGATTTCCCGCACGAGCAGCTTACCGGCTTCTTCTACGACCCCAACATCCACCCCTACAGCGAGTACAGGCTAAGGCTTCTGGATGTAGAGAGAAGCTGCAAGAAGCTTGGAGTGGATCTGATAGAGGGGCCTTACGACTACGAGGCGTGGCTGAAGGCGGTAGATGGCTACGAAAACGAGCCGGAAAAGGGCGCAAGGTGTGAAATCTGTTTCGACAGGCGTTTTGAGGTGAGCGCAAAAAAGGCCCGGGAGCTCGGAGAGAGGAGAATGACCACCACGCTGCTTGTAAGCCCGAAAAAGTCGCAGGAGCAGCTCATCAGAACAGGGAAGAGGTTCGCCGAAGAGTATGGTGTGGAGTTCGTCTATGTCGACTACCGCAGCGGCGGCGGTACCCAGCTTCAGCAACGCATAAGCAAAGAGGAGAGGCTCTACCGCCAGGACTACTGCGGATGTCTCTACGGACTGATACGGCAGAGGAAGGAGCAGCGGATGCCTGCGGACGAGCTCTACTCGCCCGTAGGCGGAAACGTGCTGCCGGGGTCTATAGAGGAGCGGCTCAAGATCTACGAAAGAAGGGTGGAACTCGAAGAGGAGGGTAGAGACTACAGGATATTCAGGCAGAAATTCCTCAATTACCGTCTGCGTTTCGGCTGGGTCAAAGAGAAAAAGAGGGTTTTGCCCAGCTACATCACTCCATACTCCACGATGAAGAGGCGCTACACCAAGGGGCGTGTAGATTTCGTACGGGAGGGCGTAGGTTGGTTCAACCGCGAAGAGATACGCTTCATTACGCTCGAACACTACAACAGGCTGTCGGGCCGAGGCTACGCCGCCCTTAAGGAGCTTATCTTCGCGCCTCCGCCGCTCGAGACCGATATGGAGGTTCGTGAGAGTCTCGGAATGGAGCGATGGGATCTGTCGCCTCTTATCGTGCTGCAGGATGTTCCGGAAGGCAATTTGGAGATCTTTTTGGAATCGGAGACATATCCCGATGTCAGAGAAAAATTAGTCGTATTGTGATAAAATAAGAGAATTTTAAATCCAAGGACTGTTTTCTCATGATGGATGTTGTACAGATTCAGAAAATTCTTCCCCACAGATACCCTTTTTTGCTGGTCGATCGCGTCGTTTCGTGCGATGAGGGTAAGGCGATAGAGGCGTACAAAAACGTCTCGATAAGCGAACCGGTTTTCGAAGGGCACTTTCCGGGCCACCCGATATACCCGGGGGTTATGATCATAGAGGGGATGGCCCAGGCCGGCGGTATACTCGCCTTCGAAAGCATGGAAGAAGATGACAAAAACGGCGTGCAGGACAAAGTGGTCTATTTCATGAGTATAGACAAGTGCAAGTTCAGAAACCCGGTGCGTCCCGGAGACAGGCTGGTCTACAAGCTGGGCGTCATAAAGCAGAAAGGGCCCATATGGGTTCTGGAGGGAAAGGCGTACGTAGACGACAAACTGGTCGCTGAAGCTGAGCTCAAAGCGATGATAGTGGATAAGTGATGGCTGAGGTTTCACCGCTTGCCGTTGTGGAAGAGGGTGCCGTTCTGGGTGAAGGCGTGGAGGTCGGTCCCTTCGCCTATGTCTCATCCGGCGCCAAAATCGGCGACCGTACCGTTATAGGCCAGGGAGCGCGAATAGAGGGGGAGACCACGATCGGCGAAGATTGCCGCATATTCTCCCATGCGGTAGTGGGTTCGATACCCCAGGATCTGAAGTACCGCGGCGAAGATGTGCAGTTGATTATCGGCGACCGCAACACGATCAGGGAGTTTACGCTTATAAACCCGGGTACCGAAGGAGGCGGCGGAGTTACGAAGATAGGCGACGACAACCTCTTGATGGGGTATGTTCACGTCGCCCACGACTGCATTATCGGCAACCGCTGTATCTTCGCGAACGCGGCCACCCTTGCCGGACATGTGGAGGTAGGAAACGGCGTGGTAGTAGGCGGCATGACGCCTATTCACCAGTTCGTCAAGATCGGCGATTTGGCCATGATAGCCGGCGCTTCGGCCCTGAGCCAGGATGTTCCGCCCTACTGTCTGGCCGAAGGCAACCGCGCCGTGCTTCGCGGGCTCAACCTTACGGGTCTGAGGCGGAATTTGCCGCGTGAAATCGTGAACGAACTGCGTGTAGCCTACAAGGAGCTATTCGAAAGAGGCAAGCCGCTCAAAGAGAGTGCCGAGCGGCTTCTGGAGAGTGCCGAAAGCGAAGAGGTCAAAGCATTGTGCCGTTTTGTGCTCGAAACAAAACGGGGCATTCCATACGAGAGGAAATTAGATGACAAATAGAAGTTGCAGCTTTTGCGGTGTAAAAGAGAGCCCGGAGAACCCTCTGCTGGCCGGAAACGGTGTATATATCTGTAAAAACTGTGTAGTTTCGGCCCACAAGATACTCTTCGGAGAGGTCGAAGAGGAGGAGGAGAGGGTAGATAGGGAGCTTCTGACCCCCAAAGAGCTCAAAGCCGCCCTCGACCAGTATGTCATAGGTCAGGAGCGGGCGAAAAAGGTGCTGGCCGTCGCGGTATACAACCACTACAAAAGGATCTTCAAGCAGCGGGGAGCGGATGAGGACGATACCGAGATATCGAAATCCAACGTTCTGCTCATAGGTCCGACCGGCAGCGGAAAGACGCTGATGGCCCAGTCTATCGCCAAGTTTCTCGACGTTCCTATAGCGATCGCCGACGCCACGAGTCTGACGGAGGCCGGGTATGTCGGAGAGGATGTGGAAAACATACTCACGAGGCTGCTTCAGGCCGCCGACGGTGACGTCAAGAAGGCGGAACAGGGAATCGTCTTCGTGGACGAGGTCGACAAGATCTCCAGAATGAGCGAAAACCGCTCCATTACGCGGGATGTATCCGGCGAAGGGGTTCAGCAGGCGCTTCTTAAAATAATCGAAGGCAGCATTGTGAACATTCCGCCGAAAGGGGGAAGAAAACACCCAAATCAGGACTTCATACAGATAGATACCTCCAATATCCTCTTTATATGCGGCGGGGCGTTCGACGGTCTGTCGGACATAATAAAGCGCCGTCTCGGCGGAAACGTTCTGGGGTTCGACCAGGAGAAGCGCTCAAAAAGCGACAGCGAAGCGATACTGAGCGAGGTGGAGGTGGACGACCTCGTCTCTTACGGTCTCATTCCTGAGCTGATAGGAAGGCTCCATGTTCTGGCCGTGCTCAACGAGATCTCCAAAGAGGATATGGTGCGCATACTGACCGAGCCCAAAAACGCACTGGTAAAGCAGTACAAAAAGCTTTTCGCGATAGACGATGTGGAGCTTACTTTCGAAAAAGCGGCGCTGGAAGCGATAGCGCAGAAGGCGATCGAGCGGAAAACAGGTGCGAGAGGCTTGCGATCGATAATAGAGGAGATCATGGTGGATATCATGTTCGACCTTCCGGAGTATGCCGGCTACGAG
>JALSXE010000198.1:0-4058 GCA_027072755.1 Campylobacterales bacterium
CAGCCCGAGCTGATGCTGTCGCGTCTTCTGCTAACCGCCTCTCTTGTTCTCCTCCACCCCCTTTTTGCCGGAACAAAGAGCTGTTTCTCCTTCTTCCCCGGCAGCTATATTATGATAGACGGCCATCCCGCTTTCGCCGTTAGAAAAGATACTTTTCTATCTTTGAAGTGCCCTCACGGAAAAAAGATTGTCGCACGTGACCCTTTCAAAGGCCTATGCCTCTTCGAGGGAAAGGCGGCGAAACCGCTCCCTCTCGGTGATGCAAAACCTCCTCTTTATATATGCCCCGACAAGAGGGTGTTGAAGCACCCGATACGCTCGTACCCGGTCTCGATATTTGCCGGGGAGCTTGCCGTGCGCCCCGGCCATGAAGGGGCCCTGTTCGCAGGCTGCTGCAGGCTGGCCGGAGTATTCGATACCGAAGGCGGGTGGTTCGATGCCGCATCGATTCGCAGGCTCATAAAGGGTGAAACATATCACGGCGATATCGGGGTCAGGTTCACGACGATAGAGGGGAAAGTCGCGGCGGAGAGCGTGGACCCATTTGCATCTTCGGGCTTCAGGCCGGGGGATGTCGTGCTGGGCATCGGAGGCCTCAGTCGGCCGGACTTGAGAGAGGTTAGAGACGGGATAGACCGGTGCAAGAAGGGAGATAGAGTGCCGTTTACCGTAAAAAGGGGCGAAAAGAGGGTGAAGATAGAGGCGCAATGTTTCGAGCGCATGGGAGGCGGTGCTCTCTCCGACACATTTTTGGAGCGGTTCGGCCCCTATTTTTCAAAATCTTTGAGGATAGAAAAGATCGACCCCTCATCCACGGCGTACAAAAGAGGGCTCAGAGTCGGCGACAAGCTGCTCATGATAGACGGTAATAGCGTAGAAAAAGAGAAGGATGTCAGGGCTCTTTTGAGCGGCTACGGAGTGCAGAAAAGCACGCCCGAAAACATGCTTTGGGAGCGGGACGGATTTCAGTTTTTTTTGCTCCCCGCTTCGCTATAATTCGCTAAATAAATCGAGGATATCCATGCAGCGATTCGAAGCCTATCTGAGGGCGAACATTCCCAAAGCTCCAAGCTTCCACCCGACATTCGACGAAGCTCTGGGGACGATGCTTTTAGCGGGTGGAAAGCGGTTCAGGCCGCAGCTTCTGCTGTCGGTCGTTGAGGCCTATACCCCGCTTCTTTTGGAGAGCGCCTACCCGGTGGCCATGGCCGTGGAGATGCTCCATACATACTCGCTCGTCCACGACGATCTGCCGGTCATGGACGATGCGGATCTTCGCCGCGGAGAGCCGACGCTGCACAGACGTTTCGACGAGGTGACGGCCGTTTTGGTGGGTGACGCTCTCAATACCCACTCATTCTATCTTGTGGCCGACGCACCGCTTCACGGCGACGTCAAGATCGCTCTGATAAAAGAGCTCGCATACAGCGGCGGAATAGGCGGCATGGTGCTGGGGCAGGCGATAGACTGCTACTTCGAAGGTGAGAAACTGAGCGCGGAGCAGGTCGATTTCCTGCATGAGTACAAAACAGGCAGGCTCATTGCGGCCAGCCTTAAGATGGGGGCCGTCATAGCCGGGCTGGATGACGGGATGCAGCAAAGGCTTTACGAGTTCGGGCTTGACCTCGGCCTGCTCTTCCAGATACAAGACGACATCATAGACGCCACCCAAAGCAGTGAAGATGCGGGCAAAACGACAGGCAACGACGAAGATAAAAACAGTTACATAAACCATTTCGGGCTCGAAGGCTCCATAAACAGAGCCGAAGAGCTGGCGAAAAAGATATCCGAAGAGCTGGAGGGCTTCGACGAGCCTCTAAGAGCGAAGCTCGAACCGATTCTGAAGAGATATCTCTATAGGCACAGAATTTGAAAATGTAGTATGCAGCAGGCAGTGTAAGAACATAAAAAAGGCACTACCTGCTATATACTACGCACTCAAAAAAAGGAACTCTTTTATGGATAATCAGATGATGAAAAAGATGGCCGATACGATCCGATTTCTCGCGGCCGATATGATTCAGCAGGCAAACAGCGGCCACCCCGGTGCGCCTATGGGCCTGGCCGATATAGCGGTCGTGCTCAGCAAACACCTGAAGCACAACCCCAAAAACCCCAAATGGCTCAACCGTGACAGGCTGGTATTTAGCGGAGGACACGCTACGGGACTTATCTATTCACTTCTGCATCTGTGGGGCTACGACCTCACTATCGACGATATCAAAAACTTTCGTCAGCTCGGCAGTAAAACCCCCGGGCACCCGGAGTACGGCCACACTCCCGGCGTGGAGATAACGACCGGCCCGCTCGGGCAGGGTGTAGCCAATGCGGTCGGTTTCGCCATGGCCTCCAAATATTGCGCCTCGCTGGTAAACTCCGAAACCGCGAAGATCATAGACCACTACGTTTACTGCCTCTGCGGCGACGGCGACCTGATGGAGGGCATAAGCTACGAGGCGTGCGCAATAGCCGGAAAGCAGCAGCTCGACAATCTCATTATGATATACGACTCTAACAGGATCACGATAGAGGGCGACACCTCCCTGGCGTGGGATGAAGATGTGAAGCTACGATTCGAAGCGCAGGGGTGGAAGGTCATAGAGACCGACGGGCACAACTACGAGCAGATAGACGAAGCTATCGAAATCGCCAAGAGGGCCGACAAGCCGGTACTAATAATCGCGCATACGATAATCGCCAAGGGTGCGCTCGAGATGGCGGGCGATCACAACAGCCACGGCGCGCCGCTCGGTGAAGATCTGATCCGACGGGCCAAAGAGGTTGCCGGATTTGACCCTGATAAAAAGTTTTTCATACCCGAAGATGTGCTTGTTCGGTTCCGCTGCGCGGTAGAGGAGGGCGATCTGGCCGAAAAGGAGTGGAACCACCTTCTCAAGCAGGCCCCCTATATAGAGCAGAACGAAGCGCTCGAGAGGCTTTTGAACCCGGATTTCGATGCGATAGAGTGGCCCGAGTTCGAGCCCGGAAGCGAAGTGGCTACACGCGACAGCAACGGAAAGATACTTAACGCCATAGCCAGGGCCGTCCCCGGTTTCCTGGGCGGAAGCGCCGACCTTGCGCCCTCGAACAAGACCGAACTGAAAGATATGAGAGACTATCCGCTCGGCAGAAACCTGCACTTCGGCATACGCGAACACGCCATGGCCGCCATCTGCAACGGCATGGCCGCATACGGACCGCTTCTGCCTTTCAGTGCCACCTTCTTCGTATTCAGCGACTATATGAAACCGGCAGTCAGAATAGCGGCCCTAAGCGGACTGCGCCACTTTTTCGTCTGGACGCACGACAGCATAGGCGTAGGCGAAGACGGCCCTACCCACCAGCCCATAGAGCACCTGAGCCAGTTCAGGGCGCTTCCGGACTTTTACACATTCAGACCCGCCGATGCAAGCGAAAACGTCGCATGCTGGAAGGCGGCGCTGGGCCTGAATGCGCCGTCGGCGTTTGTCTGCAGCCGCCAGAAGCTAAAAGTCCTCAAAGGAGAAGAGAAAATAGCCTTCGGGAGCGCGGAAAAAGGCGGATACCTCATTAAAAAACGCGAAAACGCCGTTTTGACCATCGTCGCCAGCGGCAGCGAAGTGATGCTCGCACTCCAGAGCGGATGCCGCCTCGAAGAGCGCGGGGTTATGGTGAATGTAGTATCTGTTCCCTGTTATGAGCTCTTTTTGCAGCAGCCGCAGGAGTATATAGACGGTGTAATAGACCCCGATACCAAAGTTCTCGCCGTCGAAGCCGCCAGCGGCAGCGAGTGGTACCGTTTCGCCGACGATGTTCTGTGTATGGAGAGTTTCGGCGCAAGCGGCAAAGCGTCCGACCTCTTCAAACACTTCGGCTTTACGATCGAAAACGTCGTCGCCCGCGCGGAAGCGCTCGTTAAATGAGACAACTCTTAGCGTTTCTGTTCGCCTCTTTGGCGGCTCTTTCGCCGCTTTTCGCCCTCGAGACCGGTAAACCGCTTCCATCTCTGGAGCTATCGGCTAAAGAGGGCGGGAGGATCGACGGCACGGCTTTTAAAAGCGACACACTAAAAGATAAAG
>JALSXE010000199.1:0-4052 GCA_027072755.1 Campylobacterales bacterium
CGCTCGAAGCGATAGGGCTGATCGCCGCTGTGGACAGGATTTTGGATATGTTCAGAACATCCATAAATGTCTGGGGGGATCTGCTGGCGACAAAAGTTTTAAACAGGTTCATAAAAGCGGATACCGGCTCCTAAACAAGGGAGCGCGGTCTTAACGGGCGGCAAGCTCCCTCGCTTTTTTGACGGGGAGCTTCGTGAAGTCTATCAGATCTTCCACCGTAACGACCGAATCAGGAACGTTTCTAAAGCCTTTCTCCATAACCTTGGCGGCCGTCACGGCATCGGCGTAGGCCCGATGGTGAACGAGCGTGTTTATATCGAGCGCGATATTGAGATGGCCGAGCCCGTAGCGTTCGGCCTCTATGGTCCTTCTGGCCAGATCTATTGTGCAGAGCCTCCTGTTTCCCAAAACCCCGAGGCCGAAACGCTCGAACGACGATGAGACGAAGTTGTAGTCGAAAGTGGCGTTGTGCGCGACGAATACGGAATCGCCCAGAAACTCCTTGAATTTGGGCAGTAGTTTCTGAAGAGTGGGAGCACCCTCGAGATCTTCGGGATTTATACCGGTTATCTCGCTGATCTGGTACGGAAGATAGCTGCACTCAACGAAAGATTCGAACCTATCTACGACCTCCCCGTTCCTCCACTTCAGTGCGCCTATCTCTATGATCTGAGAGCGGTTCGGTTTACTTCCGTTGGTCTCCACATCCACTACGCAGTAAGTCTCTTCGCGCCATGGCATGAAAGCGGTCTTCAAAACGACTCTGTCGCCCTCCACCTCTATCGGAACACCGGAGGCGACGACAAGCTCCATCAGCGTATCTACGCTCTCGAAAAGCGAATCCCTCGTCTTCTGTATCAGCTCCCTGAAACTCTCCAGATCCATCGTTCCGCCCCTCTTTTTCACGGCGGCCACGATATTGTCTATCAGCGGGCGCATCGCCCCCCTTTAACGGCCTCCACAAATGCACGTACTTTCGCCGCATCTTTTTTTCCCTTTCCCTCCTCCACTCCGCTGCTAACATCGTAACCGTAAAAGCCGTATGGAAGGGCTTCGTGCACGTTTTCCGGAGTCAAACCCCCGGCGAGAATGATTTTAGAACAGTCCACCCCCTCGAACCATTCGAGATTTAGACGCTTTCCCACCCCTCCGTAGCTCTTGCAGAACGCATCCACCAGTCTGTAACGGGGTGCGAATTTCGGTACATCTTCAGCGGATGCGGCCCTGACTACCGGCAGCGACTTTGTGCGCAAAGCCGCGAAATACTCCTCATCTACATCGAAGTGTATCTGGGCGAGACTCATACCGCTCTCGGCGCAGATCAGATCTGCCTCGAGCGCCGTCTTGTTCACGAAAAGCCCCACCCTCTCCACGAACGGGGGGAGCGATTCTGTTATGAGGCGGGCCTCTTTCACACCGATATACCTTGGCGACTTTTCGTAAAAGACGAATCCGAGGGCATCCGCTCCGGCCTCTACGGCCGTCATGGCATCTTCGAGAGAGGTGATCCCGCAGATCTTTACCTTCGGCACCGGATACTTTTCGTTTTTAAGCTCTCGATAGCGGGCTATTTTCGATCCTTTCTTCTATACCTTCAGGCTCTCTATGGCACGGGATATATTCTCGTGCCTGAATATGTAGCTTCCGGCCACTACTACGTCCACACCCGCCGCTTTGAGCTCATGGACGTTTCTGTCGTTGACACCGCCGTCCACCTCTATCATGCATTTGGGGTTTCTCTTCTCGATCATCTCCTTCAGGCGACGCGCTTTTTCCAGAACGCTCGGTATGAACTTCTGCCCGCCGAATCCCGGATTTACACTCATTAGCAGAACCATATCGAGATCTTCGAGCAAAAACTCTATACACTGCGGCGGAGTGTGGGGGTTGAGGACGATAGAGGGGGAGATCCCGAGACCCCTTATCTTCTGGATCAATCTGTGCGGGTGCTTCTCCTCCTCGATATGGAATGAGATGTAGCCCGGTTTAAGCGGGGCGAAAAGGTCGACGAAAAAGGTGTTGTTCTCAACCATCAGGTGTATATCGAGGGGTTTCGTCGCCGCTTTGGCCACAGCTTCGACCACGACGGGACCTATCGTCATGTTTGGAACGAAGTGTCCGTCCATCACATCTACATGGACCAGATCGCACCCCCCCTCACAGATCGCATCTACATCTCGTGCCAGGTGGCCGAAATCTGCCGAAAGAATACTCGGCGCTACAAGCATATCTTCTCCTTCTCGTAAGTGTACGACATACAGGGCCGATCAGACAACACCGATCCTATATCCTATATCCTATTTCCTATTTCCTATTTCCTACAGGCTACGGACTCAAATAGAATGTGAAAGGATATTGTTCGAAACTGAAATTGACCTGAACCCCCTGCAGTCCGTCGAGTGTAGTGCTCAGATCGTCGATGGAGGTATAGCTTCGGGGAAGGGTTATGTTTATGTTCACCCCGGCCTCCTGCAGGGCCGTTTTGGACTTGCCCGCCACGATATTCACCAGCTCACTCAGGGCATCGCTTAAAACCTCATCGTCGTCGCTCTCTTCACCTATCAGGAGCATACAAGACTTTTGTACCAGCTTTTTGGGCATCACGAGAGTCACCATACCCTCAATATCTCCGTAAAAGGCGACCGAACTGGCCATGAGATCTTCGCCGGCAGCCACAAAGGGCTGTATCTTCATATCCCCTTTTATGGCAACCATATTAGTCATCATCTGCAGCGTCCCCATGGCCGCCTCGACAAATACCGGTAGTCTCGCCACCACCGGTTTGGTGAGTCTGCTTTTATCCTTCTTCACACTCGATCCGCCGCCGGTCATCGACTGGACTATTTCGTCTGTAAAAAAGTCGGTCTCCGTCTCGAAAAACATTATTCCGGCATCTTCGAGCTCTTCGACGAAAGCCTTCGGCGTCTTCTCCATATCGAGACCGACTATCGCAATGAGCGCACCGTATTCGGCCCCCGCGGTGGAGAGCCTGGAGAAGAAGTTGGCGGCATGAATATTCAGCGAACTCACCCTCGTTGCGTCGAACATAAACAGCTGAAAACCGACTTTGAGGCAGTTTTGATGGTATAGAACGTCGAACTGCTCCGTAACCGATCCGTCTAGAAAACCCTTCAGATAGTAGATAACGCAATTTCCTCTCGTTTTCGCGGCAATCCTGCTCCCCATGAAACCGAGATATGTGTTGTCCACCTTCTCTACGAATTTGTCGCTCTCCTGCGCACGCAGATTGAACTCGTCACGGGTCTGCACCACGACGGGATTGTAGCCGCGATCGAATATCTCGATCGCCTGCATGCTTCTTTGGGTCGAGTCTTCATTGAAAACGAGTACGTTCTCTTCCTCCTTTTTGGAACTCTTTCCTCCGGCAAAGAGCATCGCCACATCCAGCGTCTTGAATAGGCTAAAAGGTATTTCACCTTCGAAAAGGTTGAAAAAGGCCTCATACTGCTTTCTGTTGTAGTCGCAAAAACCTATGGTAGCCCTCATCTCTTTTTGCAGTTTCATCATCGTATCCAGCAGGATAGTGATTCCGTTTTTGTTGAAGAAGACAACCTTCTTCATCGAAACGAGGATCATCTGAACACCTGTCGACCTCGTAAACTCCATGTCCTGCATCGTTATGAGGCCGGTGGCGCTGCCGCCGTCGAGGAAGCCCTGCGGCGTGAAGAGGGCTATCTTCTGCTTTTTGACTACAGGTCTCATTCCACCCCCGTTATCTCTTCGAATCTCTCGAGCACCGGCATAGAAAACTCCGGATTGAACGAGATGAAAGAGTTGGCGCCCGCATTGAGCATCGCCGGGCGGCTGAGCTCGTAAAAGAGAAGAAGATGCAAAAATCGTGCAGCCTCACACATATCTTCCCCTTCGCACTCCTCTTTACCGAATGCGAGTGAAACGAGTTTTATCACATCGCTCTCCACATCCCACTTTTCGGCAATGGCTGCGACCAACTGCTCAAATCTGAGACGGCTCACACGCTCGAGAATGGTATCCAGATCGAAATCACCGCTCTCTCTTATAAGGGCTACGTC